>CAKZYI010000790.1 GCA_937884735.1 uncultured Pleurocapsa sp. | reverse complement strand
ACCTAAAGTTTCTTTAATAGCTAATTCGCCCCATTTTGCATGAGTTGAAAAATTTTCTGCTGTACAAGCTGAATTTTGACTATTAAAATCCCAATCAAACCCCAATTGTTGATAAATTTTGCTGCTTATACCTGGGATAACAGGAGATAATAAATAAGCGGATAAACGCACTGATTCTAGAACAGCATATAAAATCTGCTCTATTTCGGCTTGTTTGCCTTCCTTGAACAAAGTCCAGGGCGCACTATCATCAATATATTTATTACAAGAACGTACTAAATTAAGAATTTCTTCACAACCTTGACTAAATTGAAGATTATCATTCATTTGTACTACTCGATCGCCCAAGCCCATACCAATACTTTTTAGAGGATGGTCTGAATCATAGTCAGTACTGGATAACCGCGGCACGTTGCTTTGGCAATATTTTTTTAACATTCCCAAAGTTCGATTGAGCGAATTCCCCAAGACATTGGCTAAATCGTTATTGAGCACTTCAATAAAACGGTTTTGATTAAAATCGCCATCTTTACCTAGTTCAATTTCTTTAAGAAAGTAATAGCGTACAGCATCAGCACCATAGAGATCGACTAAATCAAAGGGATCGACGGTGTTACCCAATGTTTTTCCCATCTTTAGTCCATCTTTTGTCAAAAAACCATGACCAAACACTTTTTTTGGTAGAGGCAAACCAGCAGAAGCTAACATGGCAGGCCAGTAAACCGCATGAAATCTTAAAATATCTTTACCAATCAAGTGCAGATTAATTGGCCACCATTTAGCTAGGGCATTATCCAAAGTAGGCTCATCATCAGGCTCTAGCAAAGCAGTTACGTAGCCCAAAAGAGCATCGAACCATACATAAATGGTGTGTTTGTCATCTATGGGAATGGGAATACCCCAGTCTAAATTAATACGAGAGATAGAAAAGTCTTTTAGTCCTTGTTTAACAAAGTTAAGTACTTCGTTACGTCGGCTAGGAGGCTGAATAAAGCTCTTCTAGCAGCTGTTGATATTTAGACAGACGAAAGAAATAATTTTCTTCATCACGCCATTCTGCTGGTTTATTAGTGTGAATGGGGCAATGATGGTTTTCAAGTAGCTCTCTTTCTTCTTTAAATTCTTCGCAAGAGACGCAGTACCAACCCTGCTGGCGATCTAAGTAGATATCTCCTTGTTGCCAACCGCGATCAAAAAACTCGTTAACAACCGCCTCGTGCATAGGTGCAGTAGTTCGACTAAAGCGATCGTATTTAATATTTAACTTATTCCAAAGAAGTTGAAAGCTATCAACAATGCGATCGCAATGAACTTGAGGATCTAAGTTTTGTTCGGCAGCAGTGCGCTGAATTTTTTGACCATGTTCGTCTGTACCCGTAATAAACAAGACAGATTTTCCCTGTAGACGTTGAAATCTCGCTACCGCATCTGCGGTAATAGTAGTGTAGGCACTGCCAACATGAGGAACTCCGTTAACATAGTAAAGAGGAGTAGTTAAAGAAAATTTATGGTTGTGAGCAGAATTATTCATTTAAATTAACGGAAAATTGCACAAACACCAAGGGTACAAGTTTTATAGCCTCAAGGTTTAATTGCAATATGTGAGCTGACATCAAAAAGGTCATTATTATTGTGTTGTTAGTTCCCCAAAATATAGATATTTTTATAGATTTAGAGAACGGTTTTTTAATTTCAGGTCTAAATTATAGATAACCCATAAACAAGTATCAATTATCACAGGGATTTAAATTAACGTTAAGGAAAATACTTAATAAATTTTCGATTTCGTTAACAATGTCAATTTTAATTAAAAAAAAATGAAATTATTGATTTCAGCTTAAATATAGCTCTCTCAATCAAAAAAAGTATAAAGGTTTTATTAATTATTGAATATTGACTTCTGCTTTATTTGGCAACTATTCCTGCTTTTAATTTAGGTTCGAGCTACTATGACTTAAATAAGCTGATAATCTAGTTTAATGTTATCTTTCACACCACATTTAATCGCTCAATCTTTAACATCAGCTGTTAATCTCCAGTTGACTCGCTCTTATACCAGCCGTATTCCCCAAGATATTCCTACGATAGTTGTCAGCAATCATCGCAGTTTTCTCGACGCACCAATTTTAATTAGGACTATTCCTAATACTCTACGCATTGCTTGTCATCATTACATGGGACAAACTCCTGTAGTGCGGGAAATTGTCCATTCCTTGGGTTGTTTTCCTCTAGGTTCGGCAGACCAAAGACAAAAGCTATTTTTTCAGCAAGCCAGTCGGCTGCTGACTTCTAGACAATGGGTCGGATTATTTCCTGAAGGCACTAGACCCATGATTGAACCTACTGCACCCCACGAAATTGGTGAATTTCATCGAGGATTTGCTCATTTAGCCTGGAAAGTTCCCGTAGATAATCTAGCTGTTTTGCCCATTGCGATCGCATCTTTATCGGAGACTACCTACCCCACGATCCCTATTCGTTGGCTACAGCAGTTTGACCAAGACGAACCTTTCTTTGAAAGGCAAGGGTTACACCCAATGCTAGTCTATCATCGCGTCAATGTAGCGGTCGGGCATCCTTACTTGATTACAAAGGCTAAAAAGCAAGAATATAAAGGTAGAAATGCCAAAATACTAGCCACAGACTTAACAAAATATTGCCAAGATCAGATCACAGAGTTATTAAGGGAAAGAACTTATAAAAGATAAAGTGAAGGGTCATAAATATAAAGAAAAAGGTGTATAAATACTTATCAAAGCATAAATGTTAGAGAATGATCACTATTAAGTAAGTTTAAGTTTTAATATTTTTATTTCATATACTTATGAATTTTGCTAAAAGTGTAGGTTTTATTGAACCCAAAGAAATTAATCGAGATGCACCTTTATTGGTTTATCTTCCTGGAATGGATGGCACTGGAGAATTATTGCAAACTCAGGCTGATAAATTAGCATCTTATTTTGATTTACGTTGCGTATCAATTCGCATAGATAGCTATAGCAATTGGCAAACCTTGGCGCAAGATACCGTCGAGTTAATTAAAACAGAACTAACCTATAGAACCAATCAAAAAGTATATCTTTGTGGAGAATCTTTTGGTGGCTGTTTGGCTTTAAAAACAGCATTAGCTGCACCATTATTGATCGAGAAACTAATCTTAGTTAATCCTGCATCTTCTTTTAACCAATTCCCCATTTTAGGATTGGGAGTAGACATTACTCCTTGGCTACCTGCTTGGCTGCATCGTTATTCTGCCGCTGGACTATTACCTTTTTTAGCCAAATTAAACAGAATCAATGATTGCGATCGCATTAAACTAGTAGAGAGTATGAAGTCTCTTCCTCCTCAAGTAGTTAGCTGGCGTTTATCTCTGCTGAGAGATTTTAAAGTTGCCGATGACCAACTGCGTAACCTAAAGACACCCACGTTGGTTATTGCTGGAGGAGAAGACAGCCTTTTACCTTCTGTTGAAGAAGCCGACAAACTAATATCTCTTTTACCCCACGCCAAAAAAACAGTATTGCCCCAAAGCGGTCATGCTTGTTTGCTAGAAACGTCAGTCGATTTATACGATATTTTAGTAACAGAAAATTTTATCCAACCCAATAAAATCCTAGTTTGCTAGTCGATTGAAATATTAAAATATTAAAACTATGGGCTTATAACTGCTCGTGCCTCCCTCTCTATGCTTCATTTTTTCTAATTCGGGCATTTTTTAATATTCCTAAAGCGTAACTTTGGCTTCAAGAGACTTAAGGTACTCTGTATTAACTTTAGATTCTCTAACCAAAGCTATTTTTCCTGTACGGGCAATTTCTCTAATGCCAAACTTATTCAACATCTGAATAATAGCCACAATTTTGCCAGGATCTCCCACAACCTCAATAGTCACCGCCTCTTCAGAAAGGTCGACAATACGAGCGCGAAAGATTTGAGTAATTTCAATCACTTCAGCGCGATTAGAAGCATTAGCATTAACCTTAATCAACATCAATTCTCTTTCTACGCTCGGCTGCTGAGTAATATCTTGTACTTTCAACACACTAATTAACTTGTAAAGCTGTTTAATTAGCTGCTCAATAACTTGATCGTCTCCAGGAACAACCATAGTAATGCGAGATACTCCAAGTTGTTCGGCAGAACCTACCGCCAGACTTTCAATATTGAAACCACGACGGGCAAACAACCCTGCAATGCGCGTCAAAACTCCTGCTTCGTCTTCTACCAAGACAGAAATAGTATGTTTCATCATAGCCGAAAGATAGTGAATTGTTATAAGGTTTAGTCTCTCATCATAAAATAAATCTGCCAGATCTATAAGTAATTATTTTCTTCTCACTTATCATGACTAACCTAAGCGTTAATTTAAACAAAGTAGCTTTAATTAGAAACACTCGTAACATTGGTATTCCCAGTATTTGTAGAATGGCAAAAATATGTATTGATGCGGGGGCAAAAGGAATTACGGTTCACCCTCGCCCAGATCAACGGCATATAAGACCAGGAGATGTTTATGATTTGGTAGATGTGGTCAAAGATGTGGAATTTAACATCGAAGGGAATCCTTTAGAAATATCCTTTATGGAAATTGTCCGTGAAGTAAAACCAACTCAATGCACCTTAGTACCCGATGCTCCCGATACATTTACCTCTGATAGTGGTTGGGACTTAACTAAAGACAAAGAGCGTTTAATTCCTATTATTCAAGAATTACAAAGTCTTGGTAGTCGAGTCAGCTTGTTTATGGATGCTGATGTCGAACAAATTAGTCTTGTTCCTGATACTGGTGCCGAAAGAATAGAGTTGTATACCGAGCCTTATGCCACCGCATATCGAGACAACAAAAATTTAGAATCTACCTGGCAGCAGTTTGCAGTTGCTGCTAGAAAAGCTCAAGAGCTGAGTTTAGGAGTTAATGCAGGACACGACCTTAGCTTGGATAACTTGCCCAAATTCTGTACTATTCCCAATATTCTAGAAGTATCTATTGGTCATGCTCTCACCGCAGAAGCTTTGGAAATGGGTTTTTATAAAACAGTACAAACTTACATTGAAATATTAAACAGTTCTACACAAAAATAAACTCAATCTATGCATAAAGAGGGTATTGAAAATGTTTTTTCAGTACCCTCTTTTTTGGTTTTAGATGTTTTGTGTTTAGTCAGCGTAAATTTACTTTGAACAAAAGCCATTTCCAAAATTCAACAATTCTTAGTTCTTATACAGTTGAACAGCTTTATTGTGATATTTGATACGGGCAGAACCGAACTGGTTATATTTTGTTTATTAAACTCATTGGAAAAAATTATAATTGCAAAAAATATCTAAAATGTAATAATCGCTACGGGTAATAATAGTTAAAATTCAATTTGTAGCAAAATTAACTTTGAATTATTTTTTTTATATGCTAAAACCATAATGAAGATTGGCAGTTGTTAATTATGTCCCTAGATAGATAGGAATTAAATAAATATTAATTAATATTATTGTCAAGTAATTTGTGAGGAGAACTTACTTATGGATAGACAAATGTGTTGGCTTTTAGACAGCCAAAATCGACAAACTATCATGCTTCATTTACGAGAATACGCTTATCAACCCTGGAAACCTTATAACACTTCTAAATATTCTGTACCAGATTATCGTATTCCGCGTGGTTCAAAAGGATGGGCAACTTATCAACATTTACGCAAAGCAGGATGGAATTTAATTCCCACTGCACAAGCAAATAATCAGACTTCTACTGCTAATACTTTTGCTAATAAAGCAGCATAAAGTATATTTCATAACAATAAAAATAAGTAGATATATATAATTATTAATTCAATAATTGCTTGGGATATTTGAATTTGCTTGTATTTATCTACTTAGAATATTGATTTTAATTAGCATTAAAATCAAACGCTCAACTTTAAAGCAATTTTGCTTATATTGCGATCTATTTTTCAGCTAGTGAGATCGCTATCTAATTTAGAAGTTATTAGATTTCCATTCTGAATCGATAACTGTCAGCATATGTCTTTTGATATCAGTGCTATATTCAAAAGATTCGAGACTGTCATAGAAGTATCGCCTGGGTGAATTGTCTTCATTATCAAGATATACAAAAAATCCAGGGTCATCAGTATAGGTTACCAAGGTGACTGGATTGGAATAAAATCTAATGTTAGTTAAATTGGAAATACGCTGAAGATCTTCGGTGCTATAGCCAGCAAATTTTGCCACGATGTTAGGGTGTGCGATTAACAAACTCTTCATACAGCTCAAAAAATTTATTAACCGCTTCTTTCTCAGAATTTGTTCTTTCGTAGATTAAATTACACCAACCACAATGAGAAGATGAGAAGTGCAATCGATAAGCAACCCAACTATGAAATTCATTTGAGATAAGAAGATCGTCATGAGTAGAAATCTCATATCTATCCGTTGCAAACCAATATCCTGCTAGAAAAGCTTCTATTGATTTGAGGGTATTGTCGCCAGTATATAGTGCAGGGTATTTTCTCAGCCTTTCTAAAATTTCTTTAGAGTCTTGCATTGAATAATTTAAAAAGACAATAATGTGCGATCGCGTTAAGATAAAGGCAGCTATAAAAAATCGCAGTCATATTTATTGTGGATCAAAAGCTCTTTTATTTTGCCACGCTTTGAACCCACTGCATTAATTGCTCTAGAGGCGTTTACCTCTTCAATTTTGTATCGAGAATCGGAATAAAGTTCTTTAATTAAGGCTGCCGAAGAATTACTAATCAGTACGTTGCAACCTCTGTCTGATAGTCTGTCACAAAGCTTTTTCAACCTTCTTTGCTCGTTCTCTCCAAATCCATTCACGCTGTAGCCAGTAAAGGATGAAGTATCTGATATTGGATGATATGGCGGATCGAAATAAATAAATGCGCCTTTTCTAGCCGTGGATACAGCCTTTTCAAAATCTCCGTTCAAAATACGAACATTACCTTGGTTTAAATATGCACTAACTGCTTTAATCACAGCAGGATCGGCAATAGTTGGATTGGCGTAGTTGCCGTAAGGAACATTAAATTGACAGTTGCTATTGACGCGAAAAAGACCATTAAAACAAGTTTTGTTTAAATAAATGATTCTTGCTGCTCTTTCTACAGTTGTTTTAGAGAAAAAATCAGCGAGACGATCTTGGTTTCGCACCCAATAGTTATGCTCTTTAGATTTTTTTTCCTAGTGCTGCTGACACAAGTCTAATAGCTCGTCTGGGTTGTCTCGAATAACTTGGTAGCAATTGATCAATTCAACATTGGTGTCATTGATAACGCTTTTTTTCGGCTGCAAAGAAAATAAAACTGCTCCCGCACCAATAAACGGCTCGTAGTATCGAGTAAATTTAGGAACAAATTCTTTGATAGCTGGCAAAAGCTGCCTTTTTCCACCAGCCCATTTCAAGTATGGTTGAGCAAGAACATTATATTTATATGCTCTGTTCCTAATTACTTTTTGTGGTCGGGGAGCAATATTTTCTGGCATTTTTAAAACATCATGTAGGTATTGCAAATTTATCCATAAAAAGGCGAATAGCACTAAAGCATTCCCCCTTCGGTTTCCATTCACCCCTACAGAAAACTATCTATTCTTCTTTCCTTATCCTTTATCCTTTTACAACGCTCCTGCTGCGGTTTTATCGATAATGCTGCCACCGCTTAAATGAGTGGTAATGTTAATCGCTTGCAAAACAGGTTTGCCTGATGCACCTTGGGGATAATCGATTACACTAACGGCACAGTTGCCTTGTTTGATGTTCCAGAAGTTTTCGGGCTTTAGTCCTAATAAATAGCAAAGGATTACTTTGTTAATAGCATCATGAGCGACTACTAAACCTGTTTGGGGAGTTTCCGTGTTGCTATGTTCTTCGGCTATTTTATTCCAAGCTGCTACACCTCGGTCCCATACCTGCTGTAAATTTTCACCTTCAGGCATTTGTACCGTTTCAGGCTTATCTTTCCACTGTTGGAGTAAATCGGGATAGTCGGCTTGAATTTCAGCTTCTAGCATTCCTTCCCATAAGCCGTGGCAAATTTCAATCAATTCAGAAGTAGTGGATAGGGGGACATCTTGGTGATGTTGCAGAATAATCTCAGCAGTTTCTTTGGGACGCATCATTGAGCTAGAAACAGCAAAATCAATGGGAACATCCTGAAGAAATGTACCAGCTTTGCGTCCCTGCGATCGCCCGTTATCATTAAGAGGAATATCTTTAATACCCTGGAAACGAGATTCTTTATTCCAGTTAGTTTCACCGTGGCGTACCATCAATAAACGCGGTCCATTGTGGGGCGGACGCACAGGGGGAATAGGAATGCCCAGGTGAGAAGTTTGATTGAGAGATTCTAATTGAACAGGTTCGCCAAAATTACCTGTAAAGTTAAGAATGCTGATGCAGCAATTTGATTGTTGAATTGAGTGATAGCGATCGCTACTCATCCCAATTGCACTCATTATAAGACAACGATTAATACCATTGTGGGCAGTAATTAAAATGGTTTCTCCCTCATGTTGAGGAATGGTATCTTGCCAAAATCCTTGTGCCTGTTTGTAAAGAGAGCCAACAGGGTAATGATCCGTACCATCAGGTAAAGTCATTTTGAATTCGTGAGGATTTTCTTTCCACTGACGATACTCATCGGTAAACCTAGTCATGACCTCATCTTTTTTAAGTTTTTCCCATAGAGGAAGGTCGATTTCCATCAGTTTATCCGTCGGCTGTAACTGCGGAGGGTTTTCCAAACCTGCCCAAATAGTTTCCGCAGTCTGTTTGGCTCGTTGTAGAGGACTACAGTAAAAAGCATCAATTTGCAGCTTGTTTAAGGCTTGCCCTACTTGTTGCGCGTCGGCGATTCCTTTGTCAGTTAAAACAGATTCATCGCAACGACCTTGAATTATCTTTTGGGCATTGTAAGTACTTTGTCCGTGACGAACGATAATTACGCGAGTAGCCAACCTTCTAATCCTCTAAATTAATATTTACCGACCTTATTGTATCCACAATTTGTCTAATGTATTTATTTATCACCTTAATTGATAACTTTTCAGGGAAAAGGGATAATGCCAAATAGCTATAAAAACAAGAACTTATAATATTTTTTACTAATGACCTTAAAACGAGCCATCTTAGCTTTACTTACTATATTTGCGATCGCCAGAATTGGCTTTTCTCTAAACAATAGTTTTTCTCAACCTCAGATTCAAAGCCGTTTGGAGTTATATCAAACCAATTTAGTGCTTCATGTAGCCGAGTTTAAGTCTAATTCTACAGATGAATTTGATTTAAATAGTGCAGTTAGTTCTCTAGTAGGAGAAGATCCCTATTCTGCTGCTAGCAAGCAGTATCAAAAAGCTCGTACTGAAATACAAACTAGTCGCGATAATTTTATTTCGCAGTTGAAGCAATTAGATAGCTCTAAAAATGATGAAGCTAATCTTGAAGGAAAACTAGAGGAGAATGGGGCGCAAAAAAAACAAATTTCTCAACAAATCTCTGAATTAGGACAGTTTATTAATGAATTAGACCTAAAATTGGGAATTTTAGCTGCGGTGCAAGGTCAACCCCAAGAAGCTATTTCTATTTGGGATAGTGAAATTAGTCGTATTAATAATGCTCAAAACAATTATGCTCAAACGGCAACACTGCTCAAACAGCTATGGCAAGATGAATCTTCAGGATTGGCTGAGGATGCAAGGTCTATTCTTAGCAGTAATTTAGATGGTTGGTTTCGTTATGAAGCTCTGGCGCAATTTGCTCGCGTTAACAACGTTACTGATGATTTAGCCTTACTTCAAGCACAAGAAATTCAAACTGCAACCAATTCGGTTTTAAAACTAGCTTTTATTAGTGCTTTACCCATATTTGGTGGTTTGTTTGGTACTATTTTACTAGTTTTTTTATTGGTACAGGGTTTACTCAAAAAAGAAAACTCGATCCTTGCCACCAATAGCAATACCGATTGGAAAACACCTTGGGATTGGGAAATCACTTGGCAAGTTTTGATTGTTGGTTTCTTTTTTGTAGCTCAAATAGCATTACCTTTACTGTTGGGTATCTTCAATATTAATCCTGTCAATGCTTCTTTGAGAGTCAAAGCACTTTATGTTTTGGGAACTTATATGGCAATGGCAATAGGAGGAATTTCAGTATTGTATTTGTCAATCAAATCTTTTCTGCCTTTTCCTCAAGACTGGTTTAAGTTCAAGCTTCTAGATAACTGGATTGTGTGGGGATTTGGTGGCTATTTGGTAGCTCTGCCTTCGGTATTACTAGTCTCTTTAGTTAATCAACAAATATGGCAGGGGCAAGGTGGAAGTAATCCCTTGCGCTTCTTAGCTTTGCAAGCACAAGACAAAATAGCTCTAATTATCTTTTTTGTGACATCTTCGATCGCAGCACCAATATTTGAAGAAATAATGTTTCGCGGTTTTCTGCTACCTTCTCTGACTCGCTATGTATCGGTGAAAAGTGCAATTCTAATCAGTGCATTTATCTTCGCCGTTGCTCACTTAAGCTTATCTGAAGTATTGCCCCTGGCTACTTTGGGTATAGTATTGGGAGTGGTTTATACGCGATCGCGCAATCTTTTAGCCCCTATGCTGCTCCATAGTCTGTGGAACAGCGGAACTTTAATTAGTTTATTTATTTTGGGTAGTGGAGTGTAGTAAATATTACAATGCTATGGCTTTGCTAATAATCAACTCCCCTCTACCTCTAGGATACAAATCCATCTGTCCCCTACTATTTTCCGACCTACTAAGCATCAAAATACTACACAAATGCCAATACATTTAACAATGAAACGCCTTATAGAATTGAGAAAAGACTATACTAGGATGTAATTTAATTAACGTCTATCAACAAGTTGTAAATGCAGCAGGATAACACTCTATCTTGGAGGCGAATACATACAAATGGGAAGTACCACCGCTTTAGCTATTGCTCTATTGTTGTTCTGTAGTAATAAAGTATTTGCACAGTCAACACAGCAAAATATCTTGTTTGCCCAGGACAAAAAAGATAGCAAAATCGAAAAAAATGACCCCGAAGAACAAGAAAAACCTCTAGATTTTTCTGATACAGGTCGTCCTGGACAACATACTGCTGGAGATAGCCGCGGAAACTGTTCTAATCTCGACGGTCAAGTCAAAGCAGTAGTTCCTACTTCCCATACAGGTAAAACTATTTCTAGCCATCCAAGCTTTTGGGTATATTTTCCCTACAGTTCTCAACGAATTAGTTATGTAGAGTTTGTGGTACAAAATGAAGAGCGAGAAGATATATGGCGATCGCAACTCAGAATAGACCAAGATATTGGATATAAGAGCTTTTCCTTACCCAAGACTGCAAAACCGCTAGAAACTGGTCAATGGTATCGCTGGTACGTTAAAGTTTATTGCCAATCTCGCACCGCTTCTGCTCAATATGTTCAAAGTTGGGTCAAACGAATTCCTTTAACTTCCAAACTATATTTGGAGTTGCAGGAAAAATCCGAACCATCCCATAAAACCTATGGTAGTCACGGTATCTGGTATGATGCAGTCGATCGCTTGCTACAGGAATATCAGCGTCGCCCCAGTAGCCTAACTTTAGAACAAGATTGGCAAAATTTAATCAAAGCCAAAGGGGTAGAATTACAAGCTTTGCCTAATGTAGAAGGGAGCTATGAGGCAGTTAAGTAACATATAACCTATAACCTATAACCGTTCTTCATTACTTATTACTCATTACTCATTACTTATTACTTATCCCTCATATCCCCATATAGCCAAAGTCATCCCTGGATTATAAATATTGACGAACATAGTTTTACCGTCAGGAGAAAAGCAGATACCTGCAAACTCGCTGTTGTTTAGAGCATTACGAGCTATGGGATAGTATCGACCTTTGGGAGTAACACCAATCAAAAATTGCTCGTCTTTGCCATCTTCACATACAACTAAATCCCCAAAAGGAGCTAAAGTTAGGTTGTCAGGATAATCGAGAACATCGTAGCCAGGAGATTCGACAAATAGCTCTACCGTATCTTGAGCCAGGTCATAGCGAAAGATTTGTCCTACCTGGGCGGCACCGCCGTTAGTAGCAGTCCAATACAATTCGCCGTTGGCGTAGCACATTCCTTCTCCTCTTCTAAATATGGCAGCACCTTTGCTTTGGGCTTCATAGCGGAGAGTATCGTGTTCTGGATCGACATCTTCTAACTTTACCCAAGTAACTCTGTGAGATTTAGCTACAGGAAAGTCTATGGCAGTGTTTATTCTGGGTGCATCTTGGATAACTAGAGCTTCTAATATTCCTCCTGCTTGGAGATCTTGAGCCTTGTTGGGTAAAAAACGATAAATACAGCTATCTAATTGATCTTCAGTTTGATAAACATAACCTGTTTTGGGGTCAACTGCGATCGCTTCGTGACGGAATCTACCCATTGCCGTTAAAGGAATTGGCTGGGCTAACCCTTTTTTTAATGCAGGTACTTCAAAGTTATAACCATGTTTTTGCTTGACTTTACCCCATACTGGCTCGACCTGTGCCATCGTGTATCCTGGTGGAGGATAGGGTGTTGAAGTTTCTTCTTCGCAACTAATCCATGAACCCCAAGGAGTCGATCCTCCTGCACAATTGCGATTTGTGCCAGCCAAAGAAAGGTAGTGTTCGACTAAATTGCGATCGCTATCTACTATTAAAGTAGTAGTACCTCCAGAACAAGAGCGATCGTATTGAGGTATATTTTCTGCTAGATTATTGACTGCCTGTAAAGGATGAATCTCATGATTTCTGACTAAAATTGTCTGTCCATTTTTTCCTGCAAAAGCCGCCATCCCATCATGTTGATTTGGCACAATATAGCCATCGTTCATTTCCTCACCTACACGGGAAAGAACTTTATATTGAAATCCTTTTGGCAAATCTAGAATTCCTTGAGGATCGGGTACAAGCTCGCCAATCTTGTCGGCGAATGATTGTTTTCCTTCAATCAAATTGATATATAAATTCTTCAAAGGGGAGGCTAAGATTGCTCCTCCCACTCCCAATCCCGCTAGGGAGAAAAACTTTCGTCTAGATAAAGGCACGACTCGATCCTCTGACAACATCCGCTAATATAACCTCTAATTGATAGGTTAAAGAGAGTTATTGATACAACTCCATCACTTCATCGATTTTCATACGCGATCGCACTTCTAAACCCAAAGATGAAGTATGTCCTAAATTAAAATGCTGCGCTGCTGCACAGCCAATCATTGCAGCGTTGTCGGTGCAAAATTTCAAAGGAGGAAAATATACTTGCAAATTATGCCGATCTGCTGCGTCTGTTAGATATTTTCTCAGTCCGCTATTAGCTGCCACACCACCGCCGATGGTAATAGTATCAAGTCCATTATCCAAAGCACATTTAACACTGCGTTTAGCCAATACTTTTGCTACGGTGTGTTGAAAGCTTGCGGCAACATCTGCCACGGGAATTTCCCCCTCTGCTGTTAATTTTTCAGTCAGTCTTAAAACAGCAGTTTTTATGCCACTAAAGCTGAAGTCGTAGGGATGATATCCATTTCCATGGGGCAAAGAAATTCTTCCCTCTGGTAACGAAAATGCCTTTGGATTTCCCTGTTGTGCCAGACGGTCAATTATAGGCCCTCCTGGGTATCCTAAATTAAGTAAGCGGGCTACCTTATCAAATGCCTCCACTGCTGCATCATCTCTAGTCGATCCGAGTAATTCATACTTGCCATAGTCTCGGACATGGATACTGCTAGTATGTCCTCCTGAAACCAATAAACACAGAAAGGGCGGTTGTAATTCGGGTTGGGCTAAATAAGAAGCGTATATATGCCCTTCTAAATGATGTACCCCCAAAAATGGCTTATTATGAATTAGAGTAAGAGTCTTTGCTGCTGCTATCCCTACCAACAAAGCACCTACCAAACCTGGAGTACAGGTAGATGCGATCGCATCTATATCTTTCCAGTCTAGCCCCGCTTCTGTCATTGCTTTACTGATGCAGTGATTAATTATTTCCAAGTGTT
>CAKZYI010000789.1 GCA_937884735.1 uncultured Pleurocapsa sp. | reverse complement strand
GTTCTCTATCTTTGAAAGGCTTGAGAATATATCCGTAGCAACCAGTTAAAGATGCTCTCTCCAAAGTTTTATCATCTGCATAGGCAGTTAAAAAAACAATAGCCGTATTCTGAGTTTCTTTAATCAGTTCTGCCGTTTTAATGCCATCTATCTCTCCTTTAATGGCAATATCCATTAAAATAAGGTCTGGGCTGTGCAATTTTGCCTGTTTAATTGCGGCATTACCAGAAGAAACAATATCAACAACTTCATATCCTAGTTTTTTAAGCTTAATTGATAAATTTTCAGCAATTAGTAACTCATCTTCTACAATTAAGATTTTTACCTTTTCCATATATAAAATAAGTATAAATATTATTCTTCATTTTATAATATTCATTATGGTTGAGGAATGGGAGTAAACACGCATTTTTATCAAGATATATTTTAGACAAAGCATAAAATTATCAGTCATATGCTTATTATAAAAAAAGCTGTTGCTAATAACGAGATACTCTTTAATTATTAACACTATCATTAACTAAAGTATGCGTCTAAATCAACAATAATTCTGATTAATCAAAACAAAAAATCTTGCCTAATATTTTCTCTAACTTAAAATTATCTTTAATTACTTTTTTACCTATCCCTGAGAAAACTAGATTTAACAAAATCAATCTAAAATAAGCCAACCATTAACTAGATACTCAACCTACTTAACTAAGGCGTGTCATCAATTAGAAAAAAAGTGCTTTTTTTCGCTCTTTTCAAAGAGCTACTACGTCAAAAAATAACCTCCGTAGCCCTGCTATGCAGAACATTTTTTTTCTTGAATCTCTTCAAAATACCTTCAAAAGCATCCTTCCCCTTAATTGATGACACGCCCTAAACCAATCATTGACTTTACAAATAATGTAAGTTGTGTAATCAACAAAACAAAGTATAATGATAAATTGTGTCTAATTTATCCATAGTCCATGCCTAAGCTAAAAACTAAAAAATCTGCTGCCAAGCGTTTTCGCATCACAGGCAGTGGCAAAAAAATCATGCGTCGTAAAGCTTTTAAAAACCACTTACTAGAGCGCAAGAGCAAAGAGCGTACTCGTCGTCGTTTATCCAACATGGCTGTGGTACACGAGACTGACGAGAAAGCAGTACGCACAATGATGCCCTACAGCTAACGTTTGGGTTCATTATTTTGTGACTAGCAAAAGTTACTACTAGATTTAGTTGTTAACGCCTATCAAAACTAAAGTTCATTTTTCATAAACTATGAGTAGAGTAAAAAGGGGTAATGTCGCCCGCAAACGCCGTAAAAAGATTCTAAAGCTGGCTAAAGGCTTTAGAGGCTCACATTCCAAGCTATTTCGTACTGCAAACCAACAGGTAATGAAGGCATTACGTAATGCTTATCGCGATCGCCGTAAGCGCAAACGTGATTTTCGTCGCCTATGGATTACGCGGATTAACGCCGCTGCCAGAATGAATGGTTTGAGTTATAGTAAGTTGACTCACCAGTTAAAGAAAGCTGATGTTGGCTTAAATCGCAAAATGCTAGCCCAGTTAGCAATGGTAGATCCTGAAGCTTTTACTAAAGTTGTGGAAGTTGCTAAATCAGCAAGTTAAATCTAAATTTGAGATTGAATGGCTATCAGTCGTATTAAGACTCGGTTTTTATTAACGAAGCCGAGTTTTATGCTTTTTTTAAATTGATAACACGCCCTAATGAAACAGCAGCTTTTAAATATAGCGATCGCCGTAGCGGCTTTAGCAGTTACACCTCATTCCATAACTGCCAGAGAATTAGCCCAAATCGAATCAAAAGGAACATTAAGAGTTGCTGTTAAAGATAACTTACGTCCTCTAGGATTTACAAACGAAGCAGGTAATTTAGTAGGCTTAGAAATCGATATTGCTCGCAAGTTAGCCGAACAACTATTGGGAGATAAAGACGCAGTTCAGTTTTTGCCTGTAGACAATCAAGAAAGATTGCAGGTAGTCTTAGATAATGAAGTCGATCTGGCGATCGCCAGAGTCTCTGTAACTACTCCTCGCGCCAGAATAGTTGATTTTAGTCCTCACTATTATTTAGATGGAACAAGCATCGTCACCAATCAACCTAAGATTACAAAAGTAAGCGATTTAAAACGCAGTAAGATAGCAGTACTCAAAAATTCAGTCACTATTGCGGTAATACGAAATAAGTTGCCCAATGCAGTTTTGATTGGCGTAGATTCTTATCACGAAGCACTACAATTGATTGAAACCAACCAGGCTGAAGCTTTTGCAGGCGATCGCTCTATCTTGGCTGGTTGGGTACAACAATACCCTCAATATAAAATATTACCAGCGAGACTTTCAGGAGCAGCTTTAGCCGTTGTTATGCCCAAAGGTTTGCAGTATAAAGAGTTGCATTCCAAAGTAAATAAAGCGATCGCGCAATGGAAACAATCTGGTTGGCTAGAAGAAAGGATTAAGTATTGGGGACTTTAGAGGAATTAGGAATTAAACATGATAACTATAAATAGTGAAGCTTATCCGAAGTATACTAAGCATCATAAACTTACAGACTAAATAGCGATCGTGTTTAAACCTATCTCAAAACCCAAACTTTGGATAATTGCACAGAATGCCATCTCAGCTATGGCTGTAGTGTTAGGTTTTTCTTTCAGCGCAACAGCAGAAGATATAAAAACCTATGAAACTCTTCAAGTTTCTTGTAGCTCTTTCACAAGTAATAATCTAGATCAATGTGACTCTAGTTATTCATTAAGTGCTGAATCAGAGAATCAGACAGTTGCCCAATCTAGACGGATACGAGGCGGTCGCAGTAAGGGTAACGTAGATGGTTACTATGGAGGATTCAGTATTGGTGTCGGCTTGGCAAATGGAGGACTTGGATTTAATAATGTAGACCCCGACATTGAATATGCCAATAGTTTTGTGGGCAGTATCTTTGGTGGAATTAAATTTTCTAGAAATTTCAGCGCAGATATAGAATTTACTTTGGTACAAGGTGGATTAGATTCAGATGAGTTCGATGATTTTGTTAACGAAGATCCCAACGACATTTTCAATATTGTAAATCAAGAATCTGATGGGGATTATTCTGCCCTTGCAGTTTATATTAATCCCAAGTTCGAGCTTCCCTTAACGGCAAGTGATAGTTTTAACCTATATATCAGCCCTGGTATAGGAATAGCTCAAACTAACGTTAACTTTAATTCTGGAGACGATATAGGAGATTTGTTTGACAGTGACTTTAGTAATACTGGTCTTGCCTATCAAGTAAAAGGAGGAGCTTCGTATTCTTTTAATCGTAGGACTGGAGTTTTTGGGCAATTGCGCTACGCAAGTATAGCAGCAGATGAAGATGTAGATGATATTAATACATTCTCTATTGAAACTGGATTGAAATTAACCTTTTAAATAAATACAAAATAATCGTTCAAAAACAAAGTTGGGTCAACAATAACAAAAAATAATTCATGAAAATCAGCAAAAATTCTAATGTAAACATTGGAACAACAAATATTGAAACCTATTCAAAATACACTAAGCATCCTAGACTTACAGATAAAATAGCGATCGTGTTCAAATCTCTTTCGACACATAATTTTGAGATAGTCGCCAAAAATACGGCATTAGCTATAGCATTAATATTGGGCTGTTCCCTAAGTACAAAGGCAGAAGACATCAAAAACAACAAAACCCTTGAAGTTTCTTGCAATCCTTTTTTGACTCTTGATAGCCAATGCGAATCGGATTTGGTTGTTCAATCTCAAACAGATGTTGAACTTGAAACAGACAACGAAGAGCCAAGTACTCCTCGTCCTCGTAGAAGAGGAAGAATCAGAGATAGAAACAGAAACATAGATGGTTTTTATGCTGGATTCACTTTAGGAGCGGGCTTTCCTAATGGAGTAATTGAATTCGACAACGAAAATTTACCCGATGCTGAATATAGTACTAGCTTTGTAGGCAGCTTATTTGGTGGACTCAAATTTAACAAAAACATCAGTGCGGATGTAGAGTTTTTACTGGGGCTTGGTGGAATAAACACAGATGATCT
Source organism: uncultured Pleurocapsa sp. (assembly GCA_937884735.1). Classification (GTDB taxonomy): domain Bacteria; phylum Cyanobacteriota; class Cyanobacteriia; order Cyanobacteriales; family Xenococcaceae; genus Waterburya. The sequence goes on along the minus strand of CAKZYI010000789.1, from coordinate 10,040 downwards.
AGAAGACTTTATCAACGATCCAAGCAACGGTTTTAACATTGAAGGGAACTATGAAGAAGATAATAGTTATTCTGCTTTTGCATTTTATTTGAATCCCAGATTCGAGCTTCCATTGAATAGAAGGGGCAGTTTAAACTTGTATATAAGTCCTGGTATTGGGATATCTCAGACTATAGTTACCCTCAATTCTGAAGATGATACAGGCGATTTTCTTAATGATTTAGATATAAGCAATACTAGTTTTACTTATCAGATCAAAGGAGGAGCTTCTTATTTTATTAGCGATAGTATAGGAATTTTTGGACAGTTACGCTACGTAAGTTTGCCGACTGATGAAGGTGAATTCGATTTTCCTGACGATATTAATTTTTTCTCTACAGAAGTAGGAATGAAGTTTAATCTCTTCTAAAAAACTCGGTGGCTAAATAAAAAAGTTGAGTTAAGTAGTTCCACCCTAATTAAACATCAAACTGAACCTAGGCATAATCTTTTTTTAGCGTTGGTGATTTTAGGTATGACGTACAAAGTATTTCGGCTTTTAGCTCGTAGCTTTTCTATCACGGATATCGCTACGCATATAGCTCTTAGCTTCATTTAATTAAATTGAAGTCTGACAATGTTGAAAATCATATCTCGATTTACCAACGCCCTTTTTTTTAAGCACTTAAAAAAAGATTGTGCTTGTGCATCTATTTTTTATATAAAAATTAAATACAGTTAATCGTGATATTTCAAAATTAATTTGTCAGGATTTATTTGAAAAACAAACTAAGACAAACATAGTATAATTCTCATGGTAATACTATTATAATAATTGCAGAAAATGCTTCAAAATATTCGTTTATTCCGCAATATGATTGGCTCACAAGGCAATTGGAAAATTTTACAAAATGCAGCTTTGGCAGTTGCGGTCATATTAGGATACTCACAAAGTGTGCAAGCCGAAAATACCAAGAAAAATGATAATGTAATTCAAATTTCTTGTAATCCATTTGCTAGTGATGATATTAATACTCAATGTAGCTCTGATTCTGTTTCAATAGTTGAGATAGAAGAAAACAAAATTGCTCAAACTCGTCGCGGTAGACGTAGAAAAAGCAAAGTAGCAGGATACTATGGTGGGTTCAGTCTCGGTGTTGGTTTTCCGAGTGGAGACGTTGAATTAACCAATGATGTCGGCACAGATTTTCCTGATTCAGAATACAATAGCGGATTTATTGGAAGCTTGTTTGGTGGAATTAAATTTACCAAAAACCTTAGTGCGGATATAGAACTGTTATTAGGGCTTGGTGGATTAGACACGGATGCACTTGATGATTTTACCAATGATCCAAGCAATAATATTAGTATTGTTGGTGATTATGAATCCGAAGGTGATTATTCTGCTTTTGCATTTTATTTAAATCCTAGATTTGAACTTCCTTTGAATCAAAACGGAAGTCTGAGCGTATATGCTAGTCCAGGTATTGGTATTTCTCAAACCAATGTTAACTTCCAAGCTGATGACGACGGAATAGAAAATACGATTGACCTAGATTTGAGCAATACTGGCTTTACATATCAAGTCAAAGGAGGAGCTTCTTTATCTATTAGCGATACTATTGGAATTTTTGGGCAATTGCGCTATGCAAGTTTACCAACTGATGAAGATATTGATAATATTAATGTCGTCTCTACTGAAGTAGGATTAAAATTCAATTTTTAATATTTTTTTAATTTCTTTTTAATATGAAATATTGTTCCCTTAAGTCAATTAATTTAATTGACTTAAGGGAATTTTTGTCTGTTATATAGTATTAGTTATTTAGCCAAAAGTAGACTCATTCCATCCCCACATATAACCTTTGGCATCAGCAAATTCAATATAAATGCGATCGCCATCTACATTTAGTTTTTTGCTTATTTGACTGCAAAAATCTTGACTCATTGCCTTGGTTTGAGAAGAACTCATGTTACCGACACTTTTTATTTCCACGTAGCACACAGGGTCGAATGTTCCTGCAAAAGACATCGGAATATTGGATTCAAAAGCGGTCATCACATAAGATTCTGGCTTACCAAGATGTTTGGCTAATTTAGCGGAAAGATTGCTGAGTAAATTTTCAACAACACTTTGTTCTGGTTGAGATATGGAAGATTGAACTTTAATTAAAGGCATGACTTTATATCAAATAGTCTGATAAGTTTTTAAACTGGTCATATCTAGATATATCTGAAATCGCCTACATTTACCGAATTTTTCTTTACATTTCCTGAGCAAATACATAGAATTACTTAAATTATTGTCGTAAATTCTACGAACAAACAAATGCTGATTATTCTTCAGAGCATCTTATGGGCAATTTTTGGCACGATACTATATCGAGAAAAAATTGTTGATGAGAATTTACCAAGGCTCTTGGGTAGGACTTTGTATTGGGTAGGAGTGCCTCTGCAAATTTTTTTTCTGGCACGAAAATCAAACTTCGATCGCATTGTTTGGCTTCCTCCTCTAATGACGATCGCCGTCATCCTAATTGGTTTAGTCCTGACGATATTTGTTGTCGAAATATTAAAACAATTTATTTTTGCGATCGTTACCAAACTCATTCCACAAAATCATATAGAAGGTATATTGTGGTCTGTAAGATCTTCAATTCCTCTGTCTACCCGACAGTTTCTCGATCGCGCCACCCCAGATAATAGAAAAAGTATTGGTAGCTTTATTCTAGCTTCTATTTTAGGTAATACGGGCTTTATTGGGTTAGCATTAGTACCATCTTTTATTGACAGTAGTTACTGGAGTTGGATCGTTTTATATGGGTTAACCCACAATGTTCTAGGAAGCTACGGGCTAGGAGTATTAATCGCTGATCGCTATAGTCATTCGGAGAAAAAAAATAATTGGGGAAATCAGCTACAAGGGTTGTTGTTTCTGCCTTCCCTGTGGGCATTTGCCTACGGTTACTTTGGTCGGAATATTCCTCTACCTTCAATAGTGGAGACGATTATCTCTAAAGGTGTGCTGTTTGTTGTACCAGGGGCATTTATTTTAATTGGAATGCAATTGAGCAAGCTACAACAGTGGCAGAATTTAAGTTCGGGAATTATACCTGCCATGCTCAAAACTTTGATTATTCCTGGGTTGGCAGGACTAATATTGACTTTGTTGGGTTTAAATGGAGATGCTCGTTTAGTGTTGGTTTTGATGTCTAGTATGCCTACTGCCTTTGCGAGCATCATTTTGACAGAAGAGTATGATTTGGATCGACTGATAGCAGCCAGCAGCATTTTATTGAGTACGCTGGCTTTACCAATAGTAATTTTTATTTGGCTGGCTATTTTCTAGATTCGTTGCTCAACAACGCAGAATTTAATGGGGTGAAATCATATCCCGTGCCAGAACTTTTTCCTGGCTGTATCTTGACTAAGGTAGCATCTATTTGGCGATCGCCTGATGGCTTAAAGGTAATTTCTCCCAAAGCACCAGGCACAGAAAAACCAGAATTAGCTAATGCCTGCTGTAACTGTTGACGAGTGCTAGCCGAACTTAGACCATTTAAAATCGCTTTTGTCGCATCGTAAGCTGTAGCCGTACGCCAGTTTCCTTCCATCCCCCACAGCTTAAGAGCATTTTGATTAAACTCAGAGTTCGCTGTTACAGTAGGATGCCAGGCAGTAGGTAAAACTGCTCCCTTGATATTTGACTGACCAATATCTAATGTCTCGTAGGTATACATCGAATGATTACCTAACAAAACTAGGCGATTTTGATTAGCCCTTGCTACTTCCATAGCTTGGTTAATCTTGTTGACTGAAGGAATTAATAATAGTGCTTCTGCGCCATTAGCGATCGCCTTAGAAGGAATTTCATCGGGATTAAAATTTTCACTAGCAAAATCACAATCAACAGTAGCTATTTCCCCGCCTGATTCGTACAAGGATAATGAAAACTCGTCTTTAAACGAAATACTAGCTGGAGAACTAGAATCAAGACAGATGCCAATTTTTTGACGACGAATATCTTTAGCTGCATACTGAGCTAGCGTCTCGGCTAAAATTCTTGTGCTAGGAGTCGTTCTAAAAACATAACTACCAGCCCGAGATAATTCTCTGGCAACACTAGTAGGAGAAATCATTACTAAGCCACCCTGCTGATAAATTGGTGCTGCTGCGATTGAAGAACTACTAGAATTATGTCCCACAACTCCCATAATTTCTGAATTATCCACAAAACTATTCGCAATTAATTGAGCTGTTTCGGGATCGTTATCGTCATTAGCTATTTGGACTCTAACTAAAGTTCTGATGCCATCCTGTTCCACACCACCTTTTTTGTTAATCTCATTTTGTGCTTGTGCCACACCCCGCAAAATTTCTTTTGCCACATCCAGGCTGCCTCCAATAGGAACACTCACCCCAATCGTGATTGGTTTGCTTTCCCTTGCTGCCACAGAATTATTTAGATAAATGAGCGTTTCAGGGTCATTGGGTTTGTTTTCTAGAGAATTACTAAATTTTATTTGTGCTTCTGGAAAATTCCCCGCAGCAAAGTTTTTAATTGCTAGCTGTTTATCGGGATTATTATCAGCACCAATCAGCATTTTTTCTCCAAAGCTCGACCTTTGCCTAATTTTGAGATTGCGGTTAAATTCTTTATTTCTGCCGATAAATTGCCAATTTGCCAAAATTGATTCTTTTTGAGCATCGCTTCTATCGATATTGGCTTTTCTTTGATTGATCGACCAAATACAAAATAAAATTGCAGTAAGAATACCAAAAATGAATATTTTTCTACTTCTTAGGTAATTGTGCTCTTTAGTCATAAACCCTTCGCTATCTAATGGAGGAATCTGTTTCTTGGGAATAAAATCTGCCACAATGTTAAATATTTAAATACATAAGTAATTTTACTGAGAATAATTTCGTCTATTTTAGATCCCTGTAAGCTATTGTAAATAGTACAAGAGTCTTACAGTGTTGATCGCATAGAAAAAATTAAAGTAATCTGAAACTCATACTTTTTGTTCTGCCAGTTTTAATAATTAATAGAAAATTTTTGTTTAATAAAATATTGAAGTGCTTTGAATAATTGCTGAATAATTTAAACAAATAATTTAAGTTATAGAAGAAATTTTGAATTATAAAATAAAAATAAACCGCCTATAATAGTTTGTAGAATAAATACTCATTTGTGTTTTCTAAAACTGAGTAAATATATTTTAACTTTGTCTTAATACCTTACATATCTGCAAATATGGTATTGAAAAACACAATTAAAGCAAAGAAAATCAAACAATCTACAATAATATAAACATATTTTTTAGAACTATTACACTTCAAATGCACTTTTGATTATTACTAATAAATCCTGTATACTCTGTCTTAAAAATCCCACTGACAGAGCATACAGTAAAGTATATTAAATGATAGTAAAAGTTAATTTTAGTCCAGAAGATTCTGCTGTACCAAACGAGTTCATTACAGACTCTGGAGCAGGATATAGTTCAGATAGAGGTTACGGCTGGGTTAGCCAAAGCAGTCTAAATAGTGGAAACCCTACTCCAATAGATATTAGTAGCAATACCCGTGATCGCGATTCTAATAGTGGTTTTGCAGCAGATACTTTAATCCATCTTCAATACCCAGAAGATCTTGTAAGTCCGATAGCCGAAATATCAGTCAAAACTCCTTCAGCTTGGGAACATGACATTGCAAATGGTTCTTATTTTGTGACTGTTGGCGTTGGCGACTCAGATTTTACTGATAGTAGTCATACAATTAATATTGAAGGCGAGTCAGCAATCTCTGACTTTGTTCCAACTGAAGACTTATTGTTTACTGAAACAACTGCATTAGTAGAAGTAACCGATGGAAAAATAACTATTGATGCTGTTGGAGGAGATAACACTAAATTAAATTTTGTAGAAATTACTCCAGAAAGCGATTTTAATGCTGGAGATGATAATTCTGGCGATGAAGGAGATACAGACAACGATACTGATTCAGAAGCTCCTATAAATTCAGGAAATGATAATTCTGGCGATGAAGGAGATACAGACAACGATACTGATTCAGAAGCTCCTATAGATTCAGGGGATGATAATTCTGACAGTGAAGCAGACAGCGAAACTATAAAAGTCAATTTTACTCCCGCCTCAGCATTTTCTTTAGAAGGATATATTCAAGACATTGGTGGTGAATATAATGATGGACAAGGATATGGCTGGATAACAGAAGATAGCGTTGGTAGTGAAAATCCAACACCTATCAATATTAGCCCCAATACCCGCGATCGCAATAGTATTGAAGAAGATGCTTTTGATTCTTTAATTCATTTACAGTACTCAGATGCCTTTGACAATCAAAATTCTGTCAAGACTCCCGCAGCTTGGGAATACGAACTAGCAAACGGTGAATATACTGTAACAATAAGTGTCGGCGATCCTGATTTTATCGATAGCAATCATGTAATTAATATTGAAGGAAACTCGATAATTTCTGGATTTGTACCTACTGAAAATCGATTGTTTACAGTTGAAACCACAACGGTTGAAGTGACTGATGGGAAATTAACTATTGATGCTATTGGTGGCGAAAATACCAAGCTTAACTTTATTGAAATAACTCCTGGTGACAGTGCGGAAACTACTGATGCGGCGGTAAACGTTACCCCTATTGAAATTCCTGAAGAAGTAGGAATACCAGTTGAAGGAGGAGGAGTTGTCGATTCTAGCGAGCCAATCGAAGGCGGCTTTAATGTCAACTTTGGTACAGCAGAAGCAAACCTATCCACTGGATTTACGCAAGATATTGGGGCAGCTTACAGCGATGAACGAGGATATGGCTGGGTAACTCAAGACAGTTTAGACAACGCAGATTCTACGCCAATTGATGTATTTGCCAATGCTCGCGATCGCAATACCTTATTCAACAATGGACAAGGTGAAGTTTTCCAAGAGCCTGTTAGAGATTCTCTAATCCATCTGCAATATCCCACAGGGCTTGGTAATTCTGATGATTCAATAACAACCTCTGTTGCTTGGGAATATGCGATCGCAAACGGTCAATATCAAGTGACTGTTGGGGTAGGAGATCCCGACTTTTTCGATAGCAATCATGTAATCAATATTGAAGGCGAGTCAGCAATTTCTGGTTTTGTACCAACTGGTTTGATCGAAAATGGTCTATTGCCTTTAGACGCTCAAGCATTTGCTACTGGGACAGTTACAGTCGAAGTCAATGATGGCAAACTTACTGTTGATGCCATTGGGGGAGAAAACACCAAAATTAACTACATTTCAATTGTTGAAGTAAGCGATATTTAGAATAAATGGGGTTAGACAAGAAGATATAAAAAATAGATTCTTGTCTAACTCTAAATTGTTCTCTAAGAGAAAGTTATGCTGTAGCTGCTTGCTACTTCAAAAAATAGCAGCTTCTATATTTCAATAGAACGTCCTGTGCGACTTTCAAAAGTTCCAGCCCCCCTTTTATACTTTTATAAGGGGGGAGAAGGTTAATCATCTCTACAAGTTGCACATCGCGTAATAGACTAAAATTCTACAACATTAATCATTAATCAACTGTGGCAATTAAACCGCGATTCATCACGCGAAAATCTCCATCAAGCTTTGCTTTTTGAGCTTCAACTCCATCACTTGTAGCCAAACCAACCGCAGCTAAATCTGCGTCAATCATTAATTTTACCAAGCCTGGAAAATCTATTGAAGGTTTCCAAGCTAGCTTCTGATTTGCTTTTGTGGGATCTCCAATTAATAAATCAACTTCGGCAGGGCGTAAATAACGCTTGTCAAAAGCAACATAGTCTTGCCAATTGAGATTCACATAGCTGAACGCAAGTTCTAAAAATTCTCTAATTGAATGAGTTTCCCCTGTGGCAACAACATAATCATCAGGCGTATCTTGGTGAAGCATGAGCCACATCGCCCTAACATAGTCTTTGGCATAACCCCAATCTCTTTTAGAATCTAGATTGCCCAAATAAAGTTTTTGTTGTGTACCTGCAACAATTCTCGCAACCGCTCTGGTAATTTTCCTAGTAACGAAGGTTTCTCCACGACGAGGAGATTCATGATTAAATAAAATGCCGTTACAGGCAAACAGATCGTAAGATTCGCGGTAGTTAATAGTTTGCCAATGAGCATAGACCTTGGCACAGGCATAAGGGCTGCGGGGATAAAAAGGAGTGTTTTCACTTTGGGGAACGTGTTGAACCTTGCCAAACATTTCTGATGAGCCTGCTTGGTAAAATCTTACTTCAATTCCTGTACGTTGTTGATAATCACGAATGGCTTCTAACAATCGTAATGCCCCCATTCCTACAGAATCTACTGTATATTCGGGAGAATCGAAACTAACTTTTACATGAGATTGGGAACCCAAGTTATAAATCTCAACGGGTTTTACTTCCTCTAAAATTCTTCTTAGGGTAGTACCATCTGTAAGATCTCCGTAGTGTAAAAACAGCCTTGCATTTTCATTGTGAGGATCGACATACATATGATCGATGCGATCAGTATTGAAGGTGGAAGTGCGACGAATAATGCCATGAACTTCATAGCCTTGTGATATCAAGAACTCGCTTAAATATGAACCATCTTGTCCTGTAATTCCAGTTAGCAGTGCTGTTTTGGTTGGCTTCATCAAATTGGGGTGGATATTTTATTGCGAAATAATATGGTTAAGTTTTTCAACTAGGTTAAAGCAAACAATTTTAATTTGGTTGAATCGCTAAAAAATATTAAGTTTTTCAAATGTTTTGTAACTTTTGTTTGGACTATATTTTGATACCAAGACTAAATATTCACTTTTTACTCGGCAAATTTTGGCTATGGTTTGGCAATTAGCGTTAGCACAATGCAAAATTAATCAATCTCCAGCCTATTTTTCAGCTCATTTTCAGCAAGTCTTGAGAATTTAGATTATGCAGTTAAAGTAGAGTCTAATCTATACTCAAGAATCATGAGAATTAGTAAATATCTGAAGATAGCTATCTTAATCATCATAGGCATAACCATAGTAGCAGCCCCCGCTCATGCTCAAGAAGCGGCTACTAACTCTGGTTTTGACCCACAACAAATATTAAGAGATGCTTTGGCTTGGCTAGGGAAAGATGAGATAAAAGTAATCGCCCCAATTATTTTCATGTTGATTTATATCGTTGCTACAGTGGCATTTTTGCCTGGCTCGGTGCTTACTTTGGGCGCAGGAGTCTTATTTGGTATTGTTAAAGGTTCAATTTTTGTTTTTTTTGGAGCAACTATTGGAGCAACTTTGGCTTTTTTGGTAGGTCGCTATATAGCTAGAGGTTGGATTTCGAAAAAAATTGCAGGCAATCAGAAGTTTAATGCGATCGATAAAGCTGTGGGCAAAGAAGGGCTAAAAATTGTCTTACTGACTAGATTATCTCCTATATTTCCTTTTAACCTTCTAAATTATGGCTTGGGTGTTACAGGAGTATCTTTAAAAGACTATGTTTTGGGTTCGGTGGGCATGATTCCAGGAACTATTATGTATGTCTATATTGGCTCTCTGGCAGGTAGTATTGCCACTATTGGCGGAGAAACACAATCTAATGTGAATCCTGTTGCTCAATGGACAATTCGGATTATTGGTTTTATTGCTACGGTGGCGGTTACTCTCTATGTAACTAAAATTGCCCGTAAAGCCTTAGATGAATCGATTGAGACTACAGAAGAAAATCCAGCTTAATAATTACTGATTACTGATTACTAATTACTGATTATGAATAACCAAGACCATGCAGTGACAATCGCGCCAATGGATGAATATAATCAGCAGTTGCTGGCTAATGTTCATCCAAGCGACTGGGCAAATCCTCAACCAGCAGAGCTTTACGATTTAGTTGTGATTGGGGCAGGAACGGCAGGATTAGTTACTGCTAAAGGTGCAGCAGGATTGGGGATTGGCTTGAAAGTAGCCATGATTGAAAAAAATCTGATGGGAGGAGACTGTTTAAATGGGGGTTGTGTCCCCTCTAAGTGCTTAATTCGTTCATCTCGCGTAGTTGCAGACAT
>CAKZYI010000788.1 GCA_937884735.1 uncultured Pleurocapsa sp. | reverse complement strand
CAGCTTTTAAAATAGGGACATTTGGCGTATCCTGATTCTTAATTTTGCAGCTTGAGTAAAGTATTTTGTACTTGTCGATAGAAATCATCTCGGCGATCGTAATAGCTCTTTAGCTCGTTAAAGCGATTGATGCTCAAATTATTTTGCTGGACTATTCGTTGAGACTGACTGCAATAATTATTAGCAATCTCACGAATATTGGGGTTCAAACTTTGAAGAGTTTCCTGGCGATCGCAAACTATGTTTGGAGGTGGCTCATTAATTAGAGTCTTAATTTCTTTATATACCTCTCTTCTCAATAATTCCACCTCATAACCCGCTTTGGCATAGTTAGCGGTTTCTTCTGGGGTGAACTCCTGGGCAGCAGCATCAATGGAAAAAGACACGGATGATGAATCCAAAGAGACTGTAGGAATCAAGCCAAAACTCAAGCCTACTCCCCCTATGATAGTGCTTCTTATAATACGTATGCATATTTTGTTTAATTTAGATGTTGACTACTTAAAACTTAACATATTGATAAACTTACTTATCTGGGAAAGATTGCTAATTATTGTGAATCCATTTATAAGATATAAGTTCCTGTTTTTGCAGTTAATCGAGAAAAATTTAACTATATTTATTAATACAGGGGCAATATATAAGAATTGATTCAGTCCGACCTAGAAAACAGCTCAATTTGACATGTTTTGCTCAACGTTCCATTAGCAAGACAAAAAAACTACAGAAAATAGTTGCGATCGCACTGTTATCTATATGATTATTTAAAAAAGGGATGCCATTAGTGGTGTCTTTTTTGTTTTATAGCAAATTGATTCTTTCTACTGCGATCGTTTCACCTGTTTCTTTATTCCAAACTAAAATGAACTCTGAATTAGGTATTCTTAAGTCTTGAGGAATATTTTTAATTGATATATCTTTAGTAACTCCACCATGAATATGGTTATAACCATAACCAACAATAACTCTTAAAAAACCTGGATATAAAGATCCTATTACTTTTGTTAAAGTCTTAATCTCTTCCATTTGTTCGTGGTTTAAATTAAAGTATTACACAGGATAAAATTCAGCAACAACTTCAAAATTGATTAGACAATAAGATAGCTTCATTTTGCTTTATGAATATCTTTGATGACGATTTAATATTGTCTAATACGGGGCGATCTTTGATAATATAAAAATGCCTAACAAACATACAATACTAGGGCGTGTGATCAATTTAAAATATCCCCACCCATTAAACGACGATAGCGAATTTCTAACTCTTGCTTTAAACCAGGCGAACCATCTAGCATATTGTCTGCTGCAATAATTTTTTCTGCTGCTTCTCTGGCTAAATTCAACACTTCTTGGTCTTCTACCAAGCTTGCTAGGGCAAAATCGGGCAATCCTGATTGACGAGTCCCTAATACTGCCCCTGGCCCTCGAAATCGCATATCTGCTTCGGATATAAAAAAGCCGTCTTGAGATTCTTCTAATACTGCTAAACGCTGTCTGGCTTCGACATTTTTGCTGCTACTCATAAGGAAACAGAAAGAACTACTAGTACCTCTTCCTACTCGTCCGCGCAATTGGTGTAGTTGGGATAAGCCAAAGCGTTCGGCATGTTCGATGACCATTACTGTGGCGTTAGGGACATCTACCCCGACTTCAATTACTGTAGTAGAGACAATAATCTGGCATTCATTATCGCGGAAAGAATTTAGGGCTGCATCTTTTTCTGCCGAACTCATACGACCATGTAGTAAAGCTATTTTGAATTCAGGGAAGATCGATTCTGACAGGCGTTGGTGTTCTTCAGTAGCTGCTTTAAGATCGAGTTTTTCTGACTCTTCGACTAAAGGAAAGATAATATAAGCTTGCCGATCTTGGGCAATTTCTCGACGAATTAAATCGTAGACTTTTTTTCTGTCTGCTTTGCCTTTTTTGACCATCGTTTTGATAGGCTGTCTACCTGGGGGTAATTCATCAATCTGGCTGACATCTAAATCGCCATGAAGAGCCAATGCCAGAGTACGAGGAATGGGTGTGGCAGTCATGGTCAAGACATGGGGAGATTTACCTTTTCCTAACAGACGTGCTCGCTGCTGTACTCCAAAACGATGTTGTTCGTCGATTACAGCTAAACCCAGTTTGTTGAATTTGACAGGATCTTGGATTAGGGCATGAGTGCCAATTAATAAAGGTAATTCACCGTTTTCTAGTTGGGAATGAATTTCTCGGCGTTT
>CAKZYI010000787.1 GCA_937884735.1 uncultured Pleurocapsa sp. | reverse complement strand
GCCACAGAACATAATCTGCAAACCTATGCCACGGTTTTGGTCAAGCCAGGCTCCATTCCCAAAACATCAAGCGGAAAAATTAAGCGGTATGCCTGTAAAGCAGAATTTATTGCTGGAACTCTAAACGTTGTTGGAGACTGGAGTAAAAATCCTCGAAATCGCAGTGAATTCAAACATTTAAGGCAAAAAGTGGATTCAATGATTGAAGAGTTGGAAACACAATAGTTCACCAAGCCCTTCGGGCTGAAGTAATGAGTAATAAGTAATGAGTAATGAGTATAAAAGCCCGAAGTTGATACGGCGGCTTTTTTGTAAGAAGCTTCTTACAAAAAACTCGCCGTATGAACATATGCGGACTATCGCCCTTTGTCGTCTTTAAAGACGAATAAAAATCAAATTTATCCTTATTTGAATCACGATCGTTTTAACGAGAGGTATTACTCATTACTCGTGAATTTGGTTATAACTCAAAGCTAAATAATTTTACAAAAATAATTTTTAAAAACAATGATTCAAAATTCTACTGTCGATAGAGCATCAATTACCGAGATTCAAGACTGGACTGTAGCCTACATAGCAGATTTGCTAGAAATAGATCCAGACGAAATCGATACTGCTCTTCCTTTCGACCGCTACGGTTTAGATTCGACCGCTGCGGTGGGTTTGACTGGTGATTTAGAGGATTGGTTGGGAATAGAAATCGATCCTACTTTGTTATACGACTATCCCACCATTGATTCTTTAGCGAAATATTTAGCTGCTACTTCAGGAGCAGTCAACAGTCAACAGTCAACAGATAAATAATAAATGAAATGACTAGCACCTCCTTAAAGCCTCCTTCTCGCACGAGCAGAAAGGTTCAAAAACTAATTAATACTACCTATCGCAACAACTCTGCTTCCGACTACACCGAGAAAATAGACGAGCTGTGTCAGAGTTTTAATTATCCCAGCAACAGCCTTCATTACTGGAGCGACCCCCAGCAGTCCCTGCTTTATGCTAGTCCGCTCTATGAAGAGGCATCCCCCAATCAAAAACTAGCTCTCAACCACCTGCACTGGTTTGCTAACTACAACTATATTTCTAATTCCGAGACGGAAACGGTAATTTTTAATCAGGTTACGGCGGATGTCTTTAGTTCCCAAGCTAGTTTACAGACTCTAGTAGATGAATTGGTATTAGAGACCGAACAGGAACACTATCACATCAAAGCCTTTCGTAAAATTGGTCTGGCAACGGCGAAAGCCCTAATCGGCAGACAGGGACTTAATGCTCTACTGAAGTGGAACTCCTATAAGCTGACTTTGGGCAAAGAACCAATTCCAACCTATCAATATCGAACATTGCGATCGCTCGCTGCCATCATGCACCGTAAAGCTCGGCTGCAATATACTAGCTATTTACGCAACCTGGAAGCCGAGAATCAGTTTCTCTTTAAAGCTCCCACGGCAGGGATGCTGGGACGATCTTTAAACTATTCCCTACCTATAGAAAGTTTTTTGGGCTTTAACTGGGGTGGTGGTTCGCTGTTTATGGCTTGTCACTTCTATACGATTCGCATCATTGCCAATCTCTATCTCAAGAACATGGAGCATGGGATTGCCAAATTCTATCAAAAGCTCAAGAAACGAGGAGAGTTTATTCCTACTCCCACGGCGGTATCCCGCTATCATTTTCTTGATGAATCCTTCCATACCAGTATCTCTCAACTCCTGGCTAAAGATGCCTATCGAGATTTTCCCCAGGCTACGGCTTATGAAAAGTTCGTGGCAAATTTAGCAATATATAAGATGCAGCAAGGTACTTTGGGAGGCATTTCCGCTGTATTTCCCCATCGTTACTTTGGCGACGACTGTTCGGTTTTGGAACTAGTTTATCGTGTCCTTCAATCATCATTATTCGGAATGTCCGATCGCGATGCTCTTTACTGGGTAGAACGCTGTTTTTGTCAGGAGCATCAGGGCTTTCACGAAGCAGTAGCCAATCGCCAACGCCTGCTCGCCGAACTACGTCGTTTCTTTGCCGACTTTGACTATTTGTGGTCAGTCAATCGCAACATGAGCCTGATGGCATCTTTGGGGGGAGTGGAACGGGCAATCGGCAATAATCGGCAAATTTTCCGCCAGTTTGCCAGCTCTCACACCCCTGAAAACTAGTTTATTTTTAGTTTATTTCCCCCTTTGCTCGAACAAGCGGCTGCGCCGTAGCTATTAGCTCTAGCAAATAGAGTCTTGAACCCCAGATCGCCTAAGTTGTGCCGTCAAACCAAGACTAAAAGCTAAAAGCGGTGAGACCCCGCGTTATGCGAAGCGGTATCCTTTAGGGCGACGCAAGTCGGCAGAGCGTCGCAAGGCGCGACTTGGAAGCTTTGCTTCCTGCGGAACGCTCACCAAGAAGCTAAAGGCTAAAAGCTTTTTAATAAATTTTGCCCAGGATTAAATTATGGAACCCATAGCAGTAATTGGCATCGGTTGCCGTTTCCCTCAAGCACCCAATCCAGAAGCCTTTTGGCAACTTCTCCGCCAGGGTAAAGAAGCGATCACCCCTATTCCTCCAGACCGTTGGCAGGTGCCAGCCTTCTACGACCCCGACCCCAATACCCCTGGTAAATTGAACGTATGTCGCGGAGGCTTTCTCGATGAGGTAGATCGAT
>CAKZYI010000786.1 GCA_937884735.1 uncultured Pleurocapsa sp. | reverse complement strand
TGGTAATTTGTATTCCTGTTGATTCTATCTTGAGCACACAAATAGATAAATACAAAACTGCTAGTATTCAATGTTATTCTTCCCAAGCTAATACTCAATGGCTAGTAGAGAAAATTCAAGAAATAGCGCAGAATAAATTACCAGATAAGATTCAAGTATTTCGTCCCCAAGCATTAGGCTTTATTACTGCTGCTGCCCAACAGTTAAATATTACAGTAGAAGCTACTAGAAACACTACTGCCCTGAAAAAATCGTTAATTCAAAAATATCAAAACAAATATCCCAATTACGATCCAATCAAATTAGACAAACCCGTACCTCAACCCCTACCAGAAAATCTTTGGGGAGATAAATGGCAGATAGCTAATATTAAAGCTGGTCAAATTGTAGATATGTTTGGCGATCGCCCTATTCCTATTTGTCAATTACCAGAATCTCTATATCCAATTAATTTAGGAATTGCTTCTGATATTTCTATCCCTGGGATGGTTTTATATGGCGGAAGAAAATCAATGCAAATTGCTCAATGGATACGACAAGAAAAGCCTGCTTTTATTAATTATATTCCTACTGAAGTTGGTAAATCAGGTGGCTTTATCTTAGAAACGGGTTTAGTAGATAGATGGATATTTAATACTTTTGAATCAGAGCAAGCAGCGGAAATTGCGAGAAATTATGAGCAAAAAAAACAATTGGCAAAAGGACTACATTTTATTTCAATTCAGCCAGATGATTCTGGGATGACACATACTGCTTTTTGGCTACTAAGACAAGATCTAGTTAGCAACGATTAATTATTACAATTACTAAATTACTAAGAGAATTAAACTCAAATTGCTTAATAAACTTTATTTCAACAATTTTATGAGCTTTTAGAGGTTTATAAACAAATAATTTAATAAGTTTTTCGATATAATTAAATGACTTAAATGATAGATATTATTTATAAACAGTAACTAAAACAACGATAGATATACCTTTTGTAATTGCTCACTTTTATTTTTGTCAGCAACTTTAATCAACAAGAAAGTTTTCTAATTTTTTCTTTGTAGTTTTTTTAAAAATATATGTATTTAAATAAAATTTAAGTTAAAACAGACATAGCAATTATACTGTTCAGCGTAACCTGTGTTTGTACATAATGAATACATTATCCATATCAATAGAAGAATTTAGTCAACTTTCAGTCGCTAGAACTAATTCCCCAGAAAGAACGTATCAAGGCAAATCTTTTAAACCAGGACCAATATTTTCTCTTCTTAATCCCAGTGCTGCTCAGTTGTATTGTCAAAGACTTAGCAAAGTACAGAACCAGGCCATGTGCATCATAGTCGAAACAGAAGAGCATTTGCAAATTTGGAGCGAAGATGTTGTAGTTTCCAAAATCGATCCTGTTGATTCTTTTTTGGATGAGGGTGACAAAATACCGTTTGATTCTTCACTTGTTCAGCCAGAATTTGTTGCTTTATGTCAAAAAAAGCTGGCTACATATATTGGTCCAATTTCTCAGGTTATTTGCAAAAAAGCTTTTAGCAAAAAGAAAAATTTAACTCGTATAGAATTTGTAGAAACTATAGCCAAAAAAATACCCGATCCAAAACAATCAAGTGAATTTAAAAGAGAATTATTGGGATAGCAATAAATAATATGTGATTTAATAAAAAGCTATATTGCTATCAATAGATTTTTTCGATTGATTTTTAATTTAAATCAATCTTCATCATCTTCAATCATTTCAAAAGCCATTTTGAGACTTTGAACCATACGATTTAGAGCTTTGGCTAAAACGCCTATTTCATCTTTACTGCTATGGGTGAATTTTAGCTCAAGATCCCCAGTACTAATATTATTAGACTTGGCTGCTATTTTTTTAATCGGTTGAATAATTGACTGGTTTAAAAATAAATTAATTAAAATAATCGCAGCTACGAAAATACTAGCAACAATGCCTAATACCGATAATTTTAATTGATTAGCAGCTTCATATACCTTACTTGCAGGAATAGAAACAATTTGCGAAGCTACAATTTCGTTCATTTTCCAACCAAAGCCATGTTCTTTTCCGTAGGTACTAATTAGATTAGCAGGAGCTTTTTCCACCGTATCATGGCAATCTAAGCAACTAGCTTTTTTAATTTCCAAAGGTCTGGCAATATAGTAGAATTGACCATCACCGTTAGAACGAAAACCAGTTTTTTCTTTAAGTTGTCTATTTTGGCGAAATTGTTGCGTAATTTCAGTTTCAAATCCATCTGCCTTGTCCCTCATATTGGTAGGATTGAGAGTTGCTTCTTTATAAAGAAAATTTTCATATTCAGGCTGTTTCCTTAACCCTTCAAAAACCTCCCTAGCAGAATAGGCAGGAACAGTTTCAGGAATAAAATATGCTTCTGTAGCTAATCTTGAAGCCAGTTCGGGTTTAACCTGAGAGCTAGTATAGTCTCGTACTGAGTTCATGGTTTCTATCATAAGAAAAGCTTTATCTGCTACCTCTTGTTCGATTTTATTTTCTAAAATCTTCGATAAGAAAAGTCCACAGGCTGCGATCGCACTAATTAAGATACCAACTAATATTAAATTAAGTTTGACACCTAATTTTAGATCTTTTAGGGCTGCTAACATGATGTCTGCTAATATTCAAAAACACTATAGTTAGACTGCCCAAAATCAGCTTTAAATTTATACTTTAATCATCAAACGTATTATTAAATAAATCTAAAAATATTAATTAAAATAGTTCAACCGATTGTCTTATTATGTGTCTAAAATTGTAAGATGCGTTCTGATTCAAAATTATCTATGTGCTGATTGATAGCCTGAGCAAGAAGCTTGTTCTCTTGACTGATTTGATTGACAACTTCTCCAATCTTATCTAAATCAATTGCCATAATAGACTTGTATAACTGAGCTAACAAATCATCAGATATAGCCAAGAAAGAATCATTATTTAACTCTAAAAATGAAGCTGTTGATGGCTTTTGCTCATCTATAGAATTTGCATAAACATAAGACACTCCTAAATGATTTTGCATCAAAGATAACAATTCTTCCATTTCAAAAGGTTTACGCAAAAAATCATCACAACCTGTTGCCAAAATAACCGAACGTTCTTCTTCTAAAGCACTAGCAGTAAATGCCACAATTTTAGTACGTGACGATCGATTAGATTTAATTTGTTCTATTGCCGTATATCCATCCATGACAGGCATTCTAATATCCATCAAAATCAAGTCTGGCTGCCAGTCTTGCCAAATAGCGATCGCATTTTTGCCATTTTCTGCGGTTCTAACTTTGAATCCGATAGGCTCTAGCAACTTGACTATAAGTTCTCGATTGAATGCCTTGTCGTCAACAACCAAAATATTATATTCAGGTTGATTGTCTGCCAGAAAAACAACAGTTTGATTAGGTTGAGAGTCTACCATCTCTTCTGAGGGAACTATTTGTGTTAAGAGATTAAACTTAAATGTACTGCCTTGATTTTCAACTGATTGAACTTGAATATCTCCCCCCATTAATTGAACAAATCGACGACTAATAGCCAATCCTAAGCCTGTTCCTTCTTTTGATTGTTTTCCCGATTTAGTTTGCACAAAAGGTTCAAACAAATCATTCAACTCTGCTGCTGCAATACCAACACCTGTATCTTCTACTGTAAACAACAGTTCAGTGTCATTATTACCATTTTCAACCAGGGCAACACCCACTACCACTTTTCCCTGCTTGGTAAACTTGATGGCGTTGTTAAGTAAATTAATGAGAATTTGACGCAGTTTACCTAGATCGACTTTGATATATCTCGGTACATTATTCTCAATTGCCAAATCGAGCTTGATATTCTTATTTTGCGCTTTTAGATAAAGCATCTGCTTTAGATCCTCTAAAAGACTGTAAAGATCGCAATTCTCTTCTTCCAAAATCAACAGATCTGCTTCAATTTTTGATAAGTCTAAAACCCGATTAATTAAAGACAACAGATGTCTGCCACTAGAACTAATAATATCTAGATGTCGTCGATCCTCAATAGGTAAGGTTTGGTTACGTCCAATCAATTGAGTAAAGCCCAAAATAGCATTTAATGGCGTTCTCAACTCATGACTCATATTGGCAATAAAAGTGCTTTTCGCCTGATTGGCAACTTCTGCTTTTTCTTTAGACAAAGTTAATTCCGCTGTACGACGAGCAATTTTTTGTTCCAAATCAGCATTAAATTTCTTTAACTTAAGAGTAGATGCTTCCAAGCTACTAATAACCTGATTGTAGTGACAGCCTATCTGCCCAATTTCAGTAAAAGGTTCAACAGGAACTCGCAAACTTAAATCTTGGTTTACTGTTTGCTGGTTCATGATCTCAAGCATTTCATAGGTCGTGCTTTTGGCATAGTGTTCTGAGATATTTAACCCCCTTTCTTCGTCTTCTATCGAAACCCGCAAAGGAATTAAACGATTTATACTCTTGAGTAAGAGCCAGGTGATGCCAAATGACCATACAGCACAAACAACTATGCCCAATAGCTGTATCAAAAGCTGACTTAGGCGGTTTGTACCCGCAGATTCTAGATTGCCCCATAATGCTACGGCTAGTGTTCCCCAAATACCACCGCAGAGATGAACGGGAATAGCATCAACAGCATCATCAATATTGTAATAACATAAAATACGACTACACAATACACTCAAAACTCCGCCAATTGCCCCAATAATTACTGCTAAAGGAGCAGAAACAAGGTTACAACTAGCAGTAATTGAAACTAACCCTGCCAAAGAGCCATTAATTAAAATCTCAACCTTAGAAACTTTGTATTGTTGCCTACCAATACACCCCGCGCTTATCATTCCTGCTGCACCAGCCAACACTGTGTTGATGATGATTAATGCCACGCTTCTACTTAAAACCAACACACTGCCACCATTAAAACCCAGCCAACCAGTCCAAATCAGCATTACTCCCAATACAGAAAAAGGTAAATTAGAACCATGAATATGGTGAGTTCCCGATCTCGTAAACCTCCCTCTTCTAGCACCAATCACTAAAATGACAGCCAAAGATACCCAGCCACCAACACTGTGAACTACGGTTGAGCCAGCAAAATCAATAAAACCAATGTTTGCTAAAAAACCAAGGGCATCTTTTGAAGGCAAACCAGTCCAAGCCCAGTGAGCAAAAAATGGGTAAATTAAACCTGAAACGATGACTGTGATG
>CAKZYI010000785.1 GCA_937884735.1 uncultured Pleurocapsa sp. | reverse complement strand
GATCCCATGAGTAAAAATATTTAGGTAAATTTGCTAGTTATTAGTAGAGAAAAAGCGACGATAAAGGCGATCGCAACCAATTAAAACACCTACAGCAAAAAGACCCAAAGTAGGAGAAAAATCAAAAGGAACAGCTTCAATATCATCAATCAGTAAAGTCGAAGTACGCTCCAAACCATCTACATCTACTACACCAAATCCCACACGATAATCATAAGTTTGTCCTGGGATTAAACCAGTCACAGTATAAGTTTCTGTTCCATTAACCGTATAGTCAGATTCATACAAATAATCATCTACCGTATTAGGAGGCGTTTCACCTTCAATATCAGAAGTACTGCTGCTACTTTGGAGAACCATAATTTCATCCCCAGGATTACCCGTAGCACTAAAATCTGTAGTGAAAGTATCACTAACAGAGTCATACAGCCCTAGACTCCAGAAAGCAAAGTCTTGCTCTCCTCCAGAACCCGTCGTACCGTCATTAGACAAAAATGCCCAATCAAAACTAATCTCAAAACTAGTCTCTCCCGCACCCAAAGTTACGCTAAAATCTTGGAACATTCCCGAACCTTCTTTGGAAGTTCTGACTCCAGGGAAAGTAGCCCCAGTCGAACGGGAAATACTAAAGGCATTGGGACTAAAACCAAAATGATTTTGTAGTGCTGCACTAGAATTAACGTCGGCATTAACAGGATTGTTACCCGATTTATTAAAATCTAAGCCATTATCATCATTGCGAGGCGTACCACTAGCACTACCTGGAATATGTCCTGTAGTAATTATGGCTTGATTAAAACCATTGGTGGGGCTAATGCCATCGATAGCTGGACTGACTGTAACATCACCAATAGTATTCCAGCTATTTTGGGAGTTAACAATATTGCTTTCAAAACCACCATTATCAAACGTGACGCTAAAAGCATTAGCTGAATCGATGATTGCTAGATTGGTTAGTGCGACTATACCGATAGTGCTAGTAATGAAAGAAAGAGATTTGGTTGAGTTTAATGCAGACATAATAATAATCTTTAGACAGACAATATAGGTAGAACAAACAAATACAAGGGAAAGATACTTCTCTAAAGAGTTACTGATTAGAAGATAAAATCATCGGCAGTGATGGCGTTAACAGTATTGTCATATCCCTGAAGGAAAACAACGCTCTTGGCATAGTTGTCACCAGCACCATCAAAATCAACCTGAATCATTGTTCCATCGCTAGGAGTATCAGCTTCTAGAACAACGACATAAGTACCAAAGGGATTCGTGATTCCTTCGAGTTCTCCACCAGTGGCAAACATATCGCTGAAGTCTAGCTTGTCTTCTTGGGTGGTATTGTTAAAGTCAGTGATAATATCGATACCGTCACTAGTACGGTTGTAGTGGAAGCAATCATCTCCATCACCTCCAGTTAGAGTGTCTTGTCCCGCCCCACCAATTATTAGGTCATCATTAGGAGTAGTAGGATCTGTAGAACCAGAGTTAATTACATCTCCCGCACCTGTACCAGTAACTTCGTTCTTGATTTTGAGTACATAGTCTTCAATTTCTCCATCGGTAGCCGTACCAACTGCATCGGCAGCATTGGTAGTTAAGCTATCTGTACTCAAGCGGAAGCGAGCATAGGTATCCCCAGGAGTAGGTGCATCAGCAGTTTGAGCATTAATTCCAGTCCACGTAAGAGTATTAACCGTCGTGCCGTCTGCAACTAAAGCAGTAGTACCATCTGTGCTTTGGGCGGGATCTGTGCTGAGACTATAACCTTCATCCGTGTCAAAAGTACCATCGCGATCGAAGTCTACCCAACCGACTAAAGTAGTATCGACAGGAACGGTTTCAGTAACTTCGACATTATCAATAGCAAAGCCGTCAGTTGTTCCTAAAGTTCCAGTAACACTTTCCACACCAATACTGATGATAGTATTTGTACCAAAATGACTGCTAGGGATCTCTGCTGAAATTTTACCCGAACTAGGATCAGTATCTAAATCGACAGTTTCAATGGTTTCGAAACTAGCCCGATTGTCATTGGAAACTCGAATTTCTAGATCTGTGGTTGCACTGGGTACAGTACCAATTGTTTCATAGTCGAATTCTAAGGTAACTGTTCCTGTCTTACCGTCTAGATTTATAGTTCTTTCTGCACCGCGATTATCATCTTGTAGAAGTAACTGACCACCACTAACTGTGATTCTATTGTTACCACCAGGAGAAGTATCAGTAAAACTATCTGGAGCATCTCCATCAAAAATATTATTTAGAGTTTCAAATTCACCCCAATTAGTAACCCAATCAGTACCAGTGCCATTCGTATAATCTCCAGAGCTAAAGTCATCGCTAGCTAAAGTAGTAGTCGTCGTAGCCGAGCTATTAACGATAACTTCTACACTATATTGATCGTCGCTATCGTTTTGACTAATAACTTTGGTGTCAATGAAGTCTACGCCATCTTCATCATCGCTACCCGTATCATCATCCGTACTTGCAGCAGCATTGGGAGTAACGCTAGCTTCGCTATCTACTAAGTCGCCAATACTTAAACCATCTACCACGCCATGACTGGTGGTAGTCGTGGCATAGTTAGCACCCGTCGCATCACCAAAGTCCGTACCCCCTTCGATAGTAATTTGATAGTCTTCTACTTCCCCGTTACCAATTAAGCCTGTCGAATCATCTTCATCTAAGGTACTGTCACTAAGTCGGAAACGGGCATAAGTAGTACCGCCTTTAATATCTGCGGGAACGTTAGTCCAAGTTAAAGTTTGATTGCCATCAATATCTGTGCCAGATACGATACTAGATTCTTCATCATCATCGAAAGTACCAGATTGATCGAAGTCAATCCAACCAATCAAATTGGCATTTAAGCCAGTGGTGTGATTAACATCAACGGTGACAGAGTAAGTTCCATTGGCATCGTTAACAGATAGAGTACTAAAAGAACTTACTCCATCTTCATCATCAGTGCCGTTATTATCATCGGCTGTTGCACCAGTATTTTGAGCTGTTCCCGTATCGGCATCAACGGTAGTACCAAGGTTTAAACCACTGATAATATTGTGGGCTGCACCATCATTAGCTTTTGTTGTGTCATAATCCCCAGCGTCGTTACCAGCAGTACTATCGGGGGCATCACCATAGTCTACACCGTTGATAGTGACTTGATAGTCTTCGATTTCTCCATCACTCAATTCTCCCGTAGAGAAACTAGTATCTAGATCATCGTCAGTGCTGAGACGGAAGCGAGCAAAGGTATTGCCACTAACTATATCTGCTGGGAAAGATGACCATGTGAGGGTTTGGCTACCGCTTAGAGTACTAGAGGCAGATACTGCTTCATCGCTGTCGAATGTTCCCGACTGATCGAAATCAATCCAACCAACGACAGTAACGTCTTGGTTGTTGTCGTTAGTGATATTGACATTAACGCTATAAGTGCCGTCATCAGAATCAAATACTCCACTATTGGAAAGCGTTACGCCATCTTCGTCATCGCTAGCATCTAGAGTATCATCAGCAGTGGCATCGGGGTTAGCTTGTGTACCGTCATCAGGATCGACAATTCCACCCAAACTCAAGCCGTCAACAATTACATGACTAGGGGCATCAGTGCCGCTGTTGGTAGTAGTGGTTTGATAATCTCCTGCACCCGTACCTGTAGTAGTATCGGGTGCATCACCGTAGTCTTTAACCTCGGTGATAGTTAGCTGATAATCTTCAACCTCACCATCATCTAACGCACCTAAAGCCAAACTAGTAGTGAGATCGGTATCGGTACTAAGGCGGAAACGAGCAAAGGTAACACCCCCAGCAATATCAGCAGGAATATTGTTATCTGTAGGAACATCGTTATTACTCCAGTCTAAGGTTACTGAAGTTGCATTAATAGGTACGTCAACGCTAACTGCTTCGTCACTATCAAATGTACCAGATTGATCAAAG
Source organism: uncultured Pleurocapsa sp. (assembly GCA_937884735.1). Lineage (GTDB taxonomy): Bacteria > Cyanobacteriota > Cyanobacteriia > Cyanobacteriales > Xenococcaceae > Waterburya. The sequence goes on along the minus strand of CAKZYI010000785.1, from coordinate 4,697 downwards.
TCAATCCATCCAACCAATTTCGCAGGATCGGTAGTTGTGTTAATAACATCTACGCTAATGCTATATGTGTCATCGTCGGTTTCGAGGGTGGCAAAGGAAGTAATTCCATCTTCATCATCTGCACCATTGTTATCGTCGGCGGTGGCAGTGTCATCTTGTAATAAACCACTATCACTATCTACTGTGTCACCGATGCTTAAGCCTTGAACAATTCCGTGATTGGCTGCATTTGCACCGCTATTGGTAGTTGAGGTAAAGTAACTTCCGTATACGCAATCATCGGGTGCATCGCCGTAGTCTGTACCACCTCCAATAAATATTTTGTAGTCTTCAACTTCTCCATCGCTGGCTATATCTGTAAAGAGATCGGGATTGTTGATAATATCGTCTCTAGTAGTGATGGGATCGAAATCATTACTAATACGGAAGCGAGCATAGGTAGTACCGCTAGTTATGTCGCTAGGAATATCATTATCTGTCGAACCCGTCCCAGTATCGTTGTTATCCCAATTTAGAGCAACAGAAGTAGGAGTGCCATTATTATCGGCGACGGGAATAATTACCGCTTCATCAGCATCGAATGTACCCGAACCATCAAAATCAATCCAGCCGATAAGAGTAGCATCGCTACCAGTGTCATTGGCAACATTAATATTGACGGTGTAATTATCATCATCAATACCTAGACTGTTAAATGTCGTAATACCATCTTCATCGTTAGTACTGTTGTCTGTGTCGTCATCATCGGCAGTTGCAGCAATATTTTGCAAAGTGCCATCATCACCATCAATATTGCTGCCTAAAGTAAGATTAGGATCGATTTGATGAGCAGCACCATTATCATCGGCAGTGGTTTGATAGTTGCCACCTCCTGTGCCAGTGTTTGCGTCTGGTGCATCGCCATAATCTATTTCGCCCAGAGAAAGTTTGTAATCTTCAACTTCCCCGTCATCCAGCGCACCCGTATCAAAACTAGTATCGAGGTCGGTATCCGTACTCAAGCGGAAGCGAGCATAAGTATCTCCCGAAGCACCATTTATGAGAGAAGAAATACCTGTCCAGGTTAAGGTATTTGGAGTAACTCCATCGGTTACTAGAGGAGAAGTATCGGCAGTACTCAAGGTTTGAGCTTCATCAGGATCGAAGTTGCCGTCATCGTCAAAATCAATCCAACCGACTAATTGAGTATCTACAGGAGTTTCTTTATTAATCTCAATGTCATCAATGATATAACCATCACCACCTGTACCTGCTAGATTGTTATTAGCAATGCGGAAACGAAGTATGGCATTGCTACCAGCAGTGACATCGCTAGTTATATCGAGAGAATAACTAGCTGCTGTAGTTGAGCTAGTACTAATTGAGCCAACAGGATTGAAAGTACTTCCACCATCAGTTGATATTTCAATAGCGAGGGGAATGTCACCAGGATCGATGCCGTTGCCAGTAATACTATGATTGAGGTTTAGAGTTACAGTTTCATTTGCAGCTATGGAGGGTACAGTAAATTCTCGTTGAATAAAGCGTCTTTCTTGTTTTATTTCTAGAGCATTACCCGTTACCCTAACATTGCCCGCAGCAGGATCGCTGGTGGTATCAATATTATTACCGTTACCATTACCATTAGTGGTGCTGGAGGCATCGTTTACTTGCCAATCACCTGCCCACTGAGCAGAATTGTTGGAATAACTAACACTACTAAAATCGTCGCCAGCAATCAAAGTAGATGTAACTTCGTCTGGAGCATTTACTATAACTTCGACGCTGTATTCCCCATCACTATCATTGGTATTAATAACAGTGCCATCGATGAAATCTACTCCATCTTCATCGTCTGCGCCATCGAGATCGTCGGCAGTAGCATCAGTATTTTCTAGTGAACCATCATCTTCATCAATCGTTGCACCAATACTTAAACCGCCTTTGATAAGATGGCTAGTGCCTGTAGCATCATATGTATCAGTACCGCCAGAGGTTGCATCGGCATAATCCGAACCTCCTTCAATACTGATTTGATAGTCTTCAACTTCCCCATCACTGGCAGTATTGCCCAAGATAGTCTGGTTAGCAGCTAGCCCTAAATCGGTTCTAGTATCAATATCGTTGTAGTCTGTACTGAGGCGGAAACGAGCATAGGTAGTACCGCTAGTAATATCTCCAGGTATATCGTTATCTGTAGAACCTATGCCAGTATCGGTATTATCCCAAGTAAGGGTGACAGTAGTATCACTATCATTAACCGTAGCAATAACAGATTCATCATCATCAAAAGTACCAGACTGGTCAAAATCAATCCAACCTATGAGGGTTGCTTCCCCGCCAGTGGTATTGTTTACGTCCAGATTGATCGTGTAACTACTAGCACCTGTATCTAAAGCAGCTAGAGAAGTAGCACCATCTTCATCATTTGTACCGTTGTTATTGTCGGCAGTAGCAGTACTATTTTCTAGATTTCCTGTATCGCCATCTACTGTGTTGCCGATGGTTAAATTATCAGAAATTGTATGGGATGCACCACCGTTAGCTTTTGTTGTATCGTAGTCACCTGCACCGTTACTAGCACTGCCATCAGGGGCATCACCGTAATCTATACCATTGAGAACAATTTGGTAATCTTCAATTTCTCCATCTTCCAAGCCACCCGTAGCAAAGCTAGTAGTTAAATTACTATCGCTACTGAGGCGAAAACGAGCATAGGTAGTGCCATCGGTAATATCGGCAGGAAGAGAAGACCAATTTAGTACCTGGTTGCCAGACAAGATACCAGAAGTAGATACTGCTTCGTCACTATCGAATGTACCAGAGCGATCAAAATCGATCCAACCTACCAAGGTGACATTTTCACTATTGGTATTAGTTACATCAACGGTAACACTGTAGCTGTCATCGTCTGTATTAATTGTAGTACTGGCAAAAGTGACACCATCTTCATCATTTGGAACAGTAGATGAAATAACATTAGATATGCCAGTACGAGTTACTCCTCCTCCTTCGTATTCAATATCTAAACTTTGAGTTCCAGTCGTTTCAAAGTACTCTACTTCAATGGCGTACCAACCAGGAGTAGCAAAATTGTGAGTACCAGATTTTTCTGTATTACTCTGGGCGGTATCATTATCTACTACTACACTGCCATCAATAGAAAGAGTAGAACCTTGATCGGAAGTTTTGTAGAAAGTATAATTACCAGCAGTTTCGATATAGATATAGCCTGTATAGCGTAAGCCAAAGTTATCGGTATCTCCTTGGTTTGCCTGAAGTAGCAAATCAGAGCTAGGATTTACTGTTCCGCTCTTATCTGCACCAGTGGCAGGAATATCATTAACGCTATCTAAAGTGCCATCGCTAACGGTAGTTAGATCGTAATATTCATAGTTGAATAAACCATCACCATTGATGTTATCAGCATTAGCAGCGGTGTTTTGTTGGGTACCATCGTCAGCATCAATTTCGCTACCCAAACTCAAGCCATTAACAATCTTATGACTAGGCGCATCTGCTCCACTGGCAGCAGTAGTAGTCTGATAGTCTCCTGCGGTAGTGGTGTTGGAAGTATCGGGAGCATCACCATAATCATATACTTGGGTAATATCTAACTGATAATCTTCAACTTCACCATCGCTAGCCGAACCTCCTGGTGTTCCAGTATTAAAAGTCCCAGCACCATCGGTACTCAAGCGGAAACGAGCAAAGGTAGTGCCCCCAGTAATGTCATCTGGAATATCGGTACTGTTCCAAGTTAGGGTAGCTGAGGTGTCGTCATCCTCTACGATTGCACTAACTGCTTCATCGGCTTCAAAAGTACCCGAACCATCAAAATCAATCCAACCAATGAGGGTGGCATCAACCCCAGTAGTATTGGTAACGTCTACAGTTAGGCTATAGGTATCATCGTCTGTTTCTAAAGTGGGGAAAGAAGTAATACCATCATCATCGTTAGAGTCAGTATTATCATCATCTGTAGCGTCGGCATTTTGTAGTGTACCATCGTCACCATCTACCGTACTGCCAATACTTAAACCATTTACAATAGTGTGACTGGCTGCATTGCTACCACTATAGGGAGTTGAAGTTAGATAGTTACCATCAATAGCATCATCTGGTGCATCACCATAATCTGTACCTTCGATAGTTAGCTGATAGTCTTCTACTTCTCCATCATCTAACAAGCCTGTGGAGAAAGTATTATCTAAATCACTATCTGTACTGACGCGGAAACGAGCATAGGTTGTCCCACCATTATCATCTAGGTCGTTATTGAAACCAGTCCAAGTAAGAGTATTAGGCGTAGTGCCATCAGTAACGAGAGGAACTGTATCAGTAGTACTTAAAGTTTGAGCTTCATCTGCATCAAATACCCCATCGCGAGCGAAATCAATCCAACCAACTAAGGTAGTGTCAACAGGGGTCGTAACATCTGCAGTAATTTTAACGTGGTCAATTTCATAGCCATCGTCATCACCACGATTATTTCTAAATCTATCAGTATTGAAACGAATTGTAGTCGTTCCACCACTAGTGTTGGCATCACTAGTAATATCCAAGCTAAAAGGACTTGAAGCTGTACTGGGTTCGATGGTAGCTACTCTCGTAAAGCCACTACCATCATCAACTTCAATATCAAATTCATCATTATCATTAAGAGTTCCTAATTGGCTAAAATCAAAAGACAAAACAACATTAGTCGCACCACTAGG
>CAKZYI010000784.1 GCA_937884735.1 uncultured Pleurocapsa sp. | reverse complement strand
CCTGAAAGCTTGACTCCCGAAGGAATATTATAAGCAGCACTACCAGGCTGTAGCTGCTCCATAAACCATAGTCTTTGCTGTGCAAAAGATAGTGGTAACGACTCACTACGAGAGACTGGCTTAATCGTCGATTTAGGCGACTTTACAACACTCGCCTGCTCTAAAAACTCAATAATCTCAGGCTTACGCTCTTTTAGCTGAGTAATCAATTCGGGAGTCAAAACCTCTTCAGGAGCGTTAAAGCGCAGTTTTGTGGCATTATCTTCTTTAGTTTCAATCCAGAATTTAACATCGCGATCATAAAGATCGATTAAAAATTCATCAATACTGTTCATCTTAAATTAGTAGCTAATATACTTTTATCTATAAATACTTCTCGAACCATAGAACTCTGTTACCAGACCAATTTCTTCTGTGCCTGAGTAACTGGGAACGCCAAGTGTATTTTACTGCAAATTAATATCATCAAGATAGCAATTCTGACTCGTTCCAGGAGGTAACTATAAGATGACCATAATTTTATTGATTTTTGTCAGTTTTTGTCCTGAGATATATATATAATAAATTCAATCACTATATTTTCAAGTCAAACCACAGTCTACATTTTAGTGAATAATCTGCACTATATATTCTGTAGCCGTATGGCTGACTTTGGCAATTCAGAAAATGCGATCGCCGAATTGTTAGCACTGACTTTCCAGAATAATTATAAATATTTAACTATTAATTATGTCATCAATGAGGAATTATTCTCAACAGCTTAAAAATTTATCTCCCGAACAACGAGCTTTATTAGAGGCGAAGCTTAGAGAGAAAGGCATACAGCTATCTGAGAAATAATATTCCGCGAAGACAAAGCGACGAGATAGTTCCTTTATCATTTGCTCAACAAAGACTATGGTTTGTTCAGCAGTTAGAACCCGATAACAGTTCTTACAATGTTCCCTGCGCTTTAAAGCTAGAAGGAAAACTCGACATTGAAGTTTTAGAGCGAACTTTAAACGAGATTGTTAAACGTCATGAGATTCTAAGAACTGTATTTGTTACTGATGATAATAAACAACCGATTCAGATAGTTCGAGCATTTCAAGAATTTGAATTACCCGTTATTTGTGCAGAGGAAGCAAGGGAGCAAGGGAGCAGGGGAGCAGGGAAGCAAGGGAGTTGGGAGGTAGAAGATATTGTTAATGAGACGGTTGAAAAACCTTTCGATTTAGGAAAATCGCTGTTAAGAATTAAGCTATTAAAATTAGCTGAAGATAACCATATATTAATAATTGCTACTCATCATATAGTAAGCGATCGCTGGTCAATTGGCGTATTTTTAAAAGAAATCGCTATTTTATATCGGGCATTTCAAAAGCAGCAAGATTCACCATTAGCCCAATTACCGATTCAGTATGCAGACTGGTCAATTTGGCAGCAGAACAAGCTTGAAGGTGGTGAATTAGATAAGCAGATTAGTTATTGGCAGCATAAATTAAAGGATTTATCAGTTTTAGAATTACCATGCGATCGCACCCGTTTACCCGTTCCTAGTTATCAGGGGGAAAAATATCCTTTAGTTTTAAATAAATCTTTATCAGACAAAATAAAAGCTCTAAGTAATAAAACTGGAGTTACTTTATTTAGTTTATTATTAACTGCTTTTAAGATACTGCTTTACCGCTACAGTCAGCAATTAGATATTGTTGTGGGAACGGATATAGCCAATCGCGATCGCACTGAAACAGAAGGGTTAATTGGTTTATTAGTAAATACATTAGTATTGCGGACAGACTTGGCAGGAAATCCGAGCTTTATTGAGTTATTAGATAGAGTAAAGCAAGTAACTTTAGAAGCTTTTACCCATCAAGATTTATCCTTTGAAAAACTGGTAGAGATACTCAATCCCGAACGAAATCTGAGTCAGATGATGCCTTTGTTTCAGGTGAAGTTTGATTTACAGTTAGCAGAAGTAAAGCCTTTAGAATTACCCGATTTAGAAGTAGCTAGATTACCCTTAGAAGAATCTACCGTAAAATACGAACTGCGGTTTAACTTACAAAATAGCGAGTCTGGCATAAATGGCTATGTAGAATATAGTACCGACTTATTTGATGAACCTACTATTGCCAGGATGGTAGAACATTTTACGGTTTTGCTCGAAGGTATTATTAGTAATCCGCAAGCAAAGATTGCCTATTTACCGTTAATTACTGCTAAAGAACAAGAACAAATAGAACGAGTCAATAATACTTTCAAAGCATATCCACAGCATAACTCGATCGCGGAACTATTTACCGCGCAGGTAACTAAAACCCCCGATGCAATAGCGGTTATAGATAGAAACAAAAAACTTACCTATCAGGAATTAGATCGTAAATGCGATCGCCTGGCTGCCTATTTACAGTCTTTAGGCGTAAAACCAGAAGTCAGGGTAGGAATCTGTGTAGATCGTTCCTTAGATACGATAGTAGGAATGTTAGCTATTTTAAAAGCTGGCGGTGCTTATGTCCCCCTCGATCCCAAATATCCTCAAGCAAGACTAGACTATATTGTCGAAGATAGCCAAATTGATATCTTATTAACGCAAACCAGATATAAATCCAGTTTTGACGATCAGGATCTAACGATTATTGATGTTG
>CAKZYI010000783.1 GCA_937884735.1 uncultured Pleurocapsa sp. | reverse complement strand
TATTTCAACGAGAAGCAGGCGTATCTGATGTATAGGGCTATCATTATCCGCAACATCCTCATTTATATGCTTTTTTTACGCCCATAGTCCCCAATACTAGACGTACAGGAGACGAGCAGTATTTTTATTTAGCTCAAGAATTTATTGACGGACAAGATTTAGAAGCAGAATTAGAAGCCAAAGGTAAATTTAGCGAAGTAGAAGTAACAGAGATTTTGACAGAAATCTTGAAGATATTACAGTTTGTTCATGACAACAACAACATACATAGAGATATTAAACCATCTAACATTATGCGAAATAAAGATGGATTGCTCTATTTATTGGACTTTGGTGCAGTTAAGCAGGTAGCCGTAGGTGGCGGTAATAATAAAAAATCTACAGGGGTTTATTCGATGGGTTTTGCTCCCCCCGAACAAATGTCAGGCTCTCAAGTATATCCCTCTACAGATATATACGCCCTTGCCGTTACCTGTATTACTCTCTTGACGGGTAAGCCTGCCGAAGATCTTTATGACTCGTTTAATAATAGGTGGACATGGCATAGTTTTGATCCACAAATAAGCGATCGCTTGACATAAATCCTCGACAAAATGCTTTTGCCTACTCCTGCTAACAGATTCCAGTCAGCAGCAGATGCGCTGACGGCATTAACAGTTAAAAAATCTCCGCCAGCAGTTTCTAATCAGAGTAATTTGCCCAAGAATCTTCCTGCACCTAGTACTCCTGCGCCTGGTATTCCTGCACCTAGTATTTCTAAGCCCAATACTCCTGGATTAGTAAAACGCAATCAACCCAGTTTTTCTTTAACAGAGGTACTGGGTAGTGCTGCTTTTGTAGGCTTTGAAGGATCGTTACTATATATCGGTTTGACCAGTTTATTATCCTTATCAGGGGTTAGTTTGGGCATTCTAGGAATGGTCATGGGAGGAATTGTTTTCGCCTTGAGCCGTCGTATAATTGAAAAGGCAGATTTGATTATATTTGCGGGTATTACAGCAGGAATTGTGGCTTTTGTACCTGCATTACATAGTTCTTTGGTTGTGCCATCTATATTTATGATTGCTGCCATATCTGGCGCAGGGGCGATCGCGATTACGGCATTTTTTCGTCTTGTATATCAGCTACTATCGCGTTTTTTATAAAGGTCAATTGATTGAAGCCATATCTAAAGACATAATTTGCCTCAAAATCCAGATGATATACTAGGAGATCCTCAACAATCCCAAAATTGAACAAAATCACCAATGGCGGAAAAAAATCCAGGCATCAAAATAGTTAGTGACAATCGTCAGGCTCGTTATCTCTATGAAATCCTTGAAACCTACGAAGCGGGGATTGAATTGGTTGGTACAGAAGTAAAGTCCATTCGAGCAGGAAAGGTTAATCTGAGGGATGGCTATGCTTTTATTAAAAATGGTGAAGCCTGGTTGAGCAACGTTCATATTTCTCACTATCGAGAAACTAGCCAGTATTTTAATCACGAGCCTCTTCGCATACGTAAGTTACTTTTGCACCGCAAAGAAATTAACAAGCTGATTGGACAGACAGAACAAAAAGGCTTAACTCTTGTTCCGTTAAAGATGTATTTTAAAAAAGGTAGAGTTAAAATTGCGATCGGCTTAGGGAAAGGCAAAAAGCTTCATGACAAGCGAGAAACAGCTAAAAAACGAGACGATCAGCGCGCAATGGCAAGGGCAATGAAACGGGATTGAATAAATCTTTACTAACTTCCAAAAAAACAAATTAGACTGAGATCGTTTTATTTTTTGATTTGTATCTATACTAAAATGCGAGGCTGTAGTTCAAACTAAGAAGAATACCTCCCTGTCACGGAGGAGATGTTAGGTGCAAGTCCAACCAGTCTCAGATATGGGGGTTGTAGTTTAACTGGAAAAATACCTGGACAACATCCAGGTGGATGGAAGTTCGAGTCTTCCTAACTTCCACCTCAAAGCTATTTTATTTTTGACTATGATTCGAGATGAATTTTGCCTCAAAAGATCTAGAAACAACTCTCAGGGTTTTACAGCAAATTTCTGAAGATCCAACTTTAATTGATTCTCATCATCGCTTTAAAAGTTTGATCGCCAAGATTTATAAGCAGGGTAAAAGAAACAAGAAGCAAGTACAAAAACAAGAACAAAAACAGTTAGATCGAAAGTTGCGATCGCAAACTGAAATTGTCAAAAGTAAATCTGAATATGTAGTTGGTACTAATAATATTCTTTTATCTTCTGCTAAGGAAAATAAGATAATTGGTAACCTAAATAAGTCTAAGAATTGCTATATTTGCAAGCAAGCTTATACTCAAGTTCATTTTTTCTATCACTTACTTTGTCCTACTTGCGCCGACTTCAATTATCAAAAAAGATATCAAAGTACTAACCTAAAGGGAAGAGTTGCTTTGATTACAGGAGGAAGAATTAAAATTGGCTATCAAATGGCTCTAAAAATGCTGCGAGATGGAGCCAAAGTAAAAGTTACGACTAGGTTTGTTGGTGATGCTGGTCAAAGATTTAGTCAAGAAAAAGATTTTTGGCAATGGCGCGATCGCCTTTTTTTATATGCTTTAGACTTACGTAATATTCCTGCTGTGGAGGCTTTTGTTAAATACTTATTTGATGCCGAATCAGCATTAGATATTATTATTAATAATGCAGCCCAAACTATTAAGCATCCTTTAGCTTTTTATCAGCATCTTTTAGATCGAGAAAGAGATGTTTATGATGCTTTGTCGCAAAGTAATATTAATTTAATAGCTCGCAACAGTAATCTACCAGTTTTATTGGAAGCTTTGCCCCAGTATAAAAACAATTTAGTCAATGATACTTATTTTCCTGTGGGAAAATTTGATCGCGATGGACAACAGTTAGATAAACGACCTATTAATAGTTGGAAGCTAAAGCTAGAAGACATTACCACTAGAGAAATATTAGAGGCTCAATTAGTGAATATTACCGCACCTTTTATTTTAAATGGAAAACTAAAGCCTCTTTTGATGCAGTCTAATTTTGCGCAGCGTTTCATAATCAATGTTTCGGCAATGGAAGGACAGTATAAGAGGAATAATAAAAC
>CAKZYI010000782.1 GCA_937884735.1 uncultured Pleurocapsa sp. | reverse complement strand
TCTATCAATATAGAATAGTTACAAATATGAGTTGCGTCTAAAAACCATTGCGATAATAAAACTTATATTATGGCGATTCTTACATATACGAGGTATGGTCTGATGCTCTAGTTTTGGCTAATAGCTAATTAAGATCCACCTCACAAATCTAAGAATTGCTATATTAAAAAACACAGATAAAAATGCCCAAGTTAAAAACTAATGCAATACGTCTTCTTGATTCTTTAAATATAAAATATGAATTGCTAAATTATGAAGTTGATGTAGAAGATTTGAGTGCCGAAAGTACAGCTTATAAATTAAATCTTGCACCAGAACAGGTTTTTAAAACACTAGTCGTAAAAAGTAATTATAATCAACTTTATTTTGCTGTTATTCCTGGTAATGCCAAACTAAATTTCAAAGCTTTGGCAAAACTAGCAGGGGATAAAAAGATAGAAACTATTCCCTTGAAAGAACTAAAACCTTTAACAGGATATATTCGAGGTGGAGTAACGGCGATCGCCAGCAAAAAAGATTATCCTGTATATGTAGATGAAACTATTGAAGCTTTCGATCGCATCACCGTATCAGCAGGAATAAGGGGAACTTTAATTATGTTAAGTCCCGAAGATTATTTAACAGTATCTAGAGGAACAACTGGTAATATTTCCTTGTTTTAATTTATTATTGTGAACTGATAAGACAGCAATTATACCAATTACAAATTTTATTAAAATTAGCATTTATAAATCAATCAATTTAATAGAAATATCATTGCTTTTGTTGACTAATTCTTGCAATTTTATAGTAGTTATACGTCCTCGATCTACTACTTTTTTCCCATTGATAAAACTATAGTCTACAAAATCGGTTTGACAATAAATTAATGCTGATACAGGGTCAGATTGCGTTCCTACATATCCAGGCTTATCTAAATCTACCTCAACAAAATCTGCTGCCATTCCTGGAGCTAAATAACCAATATCATCTCTACCCAAAACTTTAGCACCACCTCTCGTAGCAATTTCCAAGACATCGCGAGCAGTCATGACAGAAGCATTTTCACCCCTAACGCGAGCAAGTAAAAAAGCTTGGCGGGCTTCATGAAATAAGTTAGTCGCATCGTTAGAGGCTGCCCCGTCTACTCCCAAACTAACAGGAACGTTTTTATTGAGCATTTTACGTATTGGAGCAATGCCGCTAGCCAAACGCATATTACTACAGGGACAATGTGCTACACCTGTACCAGTTTGGCCAAATTTATCTATCGCGCTATCGCTTAATTTTACACAATGAGCGTGCCATACATCATCCCCCAGCCATCCCACAGACTCGGCATAGTCCCCAGGAGTTAGATTAAATTTAGACAGGCTATATTCCACATCTCCTTTATTCTCTGCCAGGTGAGTATGGAGTCTGACTCCCTTATAACTCCTCGCCATTGCTGCCGACTCCCTCATCAAATCGGTAGAGACAGAAAAAGGCGAACAGGGTGCAAGAACTATCCGTAACATGGAAAAGCGATCGCTATCGTGATATTGTTCGATTAATCTCTGGGAATCCTTGAGAATATCTGCTTCTTTTTCTACCAAAGAATCTGGAGGCAAACCGCCATTACTTTCGCCAACACTCATACTGCCACGACTGGCGTGAAATCTTAAACCAACTTCACTTACCCCTCTAATTTGTTCGTCAAGGGTGCAATCATTAGGAAATATATAATGATGATCGCTAGCGGTGGTACAGCCTGATAAAATTAATTCGGCTGCTGCTAACTGGGAACTGCAATACATCCCCTCCGCCGTCAGATTAGACCACAAAGGATAGTGTGCGGTTAGCCACTGAAACAAATCCCCATTTTGTCCTGCGGGAGTTACGCGAGTCAAATTTTGAAAAAAATGATGGTGGGTATTAACCAATCCTGGTAATACTATATGTCTATCTTGCAGATCTAAAACTTCATCGGCAGTGTCGGGCAATTCCTCTGTCGTGCCTACTTGTTCGATAACGTTATCCCTAATTAACAATGCCCCATGACGAATTTCACGACGTTCGTCGTCCATTGTTACTAGGGTATGAATATTTTTGACAAGTAGGGTAGACATTTTAAAAGGATAAGAGATGAAGAGGATATATACAGTTTAATTGAAGTAGAGCGATCGCTTTTTAGATAATAAATGCAATAAATTATTTTATTTTGAAAACTCTTGGAGTAATATCATTGCCTCATTAGCAAGATCGATAGGTACGAACAAATGGTCATGATAATAAGCGGAAACTGGATTTACGCTAATATTGTGTTGGGCTAATTTATTGGTAATGGCAGCCAGAAAGCCAACTGCTTCAAGACTAGAATGAACTGACAAAGTAATCATGCAGAATATTGATGTGTAAGATAAGGCAGCAAGATCGGCTTTTTCCCGCTTAAGAATTAGAGTTGTTCCCTCACTTTCTCTAAATAAACCAATAGGAGCAAGATAAGCGTAAAAATCCTCGCTATTGTTGGTGGGGTTTATACTGCCAACGCTGCAAAAAACGTATTCTTCTGGATAAAGAATAGGCTCCATAGATTGCAATAATTTAATAAGATTAGTTTCTCCTGACATTGCTCAAAATAATTTATTTTTCTTCTATGGGTTGCAGTATATCTTTTGGGAAAACTCCATGAATGCCTTAAACTATATCTACTACTTGAGAAACTTCGTCGCTGCTGATATTGTGCTGTTTTTGATTTTTCATGAGGGCTTCAAGACGAAATCGAGCAATTTTACTAATTTCTGCTAAAGCTTGTTGTTTTTCTTGTTTTAGATCGTTTTTAAGCCGAGTTTCAAAGGCTTGTAAAATGCTTTCTTTAGTATGTTCTTTGACGGCAATAATAAAAGGAAAGTCAAACTTGTCTTTGTAAGCCTGATTGAGAGATTGAAAACGCTGATATTCAGACTCAGATAAACGATCTAGACCTACCCCTGCTTGTTCTTGTACTGAAGCTTCCGCCATTTTTGCTTTGCTACCAAGATCGGGATGAGCTTTAATTAATGTAAGCTGTTCTTCATTACTCATACCATTAACGATCGCCATCATAGCCTGATATAAAGCCTTTAAATCGTCAAAAGGTTTACTATACCAAGCTTTTTGAGCAATTACTGGCGTTTCTTCCCAAATTTCGCCCAAAGCTTTGGTAAACTCTGCTTGTGACATTTTATTTAATTCTGAAATTTTGATATTATTCATCTACAAAATATATGTTCAAGCTTTTTTATATAGAGGATTTTCTAAAATGTTAAGACGAGGTTTAAAATGATTAATTAAGGTAGACTCAATAATCCGATTAAAAAATCAATTTTGTTGTAGGTTCTAAACAACACTTAATTTCGCCTATTTTCAAATTATTCACTAGTAACAAATGACCAATAACTAATAACCAATAACTAACTTCCACGATAGGTACTATAAGACCAAGGAGAAACCAACAAAGGAACGTGATAATGAGCTTCAATATCGCTAATACCAAACCGAATCGGAATCTCGTCTAAAAAAAGCGGCTCGGAATATTCTCCATAACGAGCAAAATAATCACCGACTTTAAAGACTAGCTCATATACTCCCGTTTCTAATTCCTCACCTGCTAATAATAGTTCATCAGTACGTCCATCTTGATTTGTTTTAACTGTTTTCAGCAGAGTTTTAGAATCTACCTTTGAATCTAGTTTCCATAGAGCGATCGCAATTTCTTTTCCAGGACAACCATTTGCCGTATCCAAAACATGAGTTGTTAACTTACCATTAGTCATTGGTTATTGGTTATTAGTTACTTGTAAGCTTCGTTATAGGCCATAGGTTTTAGGGTATGAGTTATAGATTAATGCAAAGGGCCTCCCAAGATGATTTTTGCGATCGCACCTGTAACATCTTGAGGATCTTCCTGCTTTAACTGTTCGTACCATTGCTGAGTCAAATCTGGCTCTTTATTGTAAATAGTATCGGTGCGTTTGCGGGCTTTTAAAACCAGCTTTGCCACTCTTTCCTTTCGTTCGGCTTCATAGCGTTTGAGGGCATCTTCGACACTGATATTAGTTGTTACCAGATAGCGACACAATACCTCCGCATCCTCCATAGCCTGACAGCCACCCTGTCCCAAAGTTGGGGTAGTTGCGTGCGCCGAATCTCCTACTAAGGCAATTCTACCCTCAACTAGATTAGGCAAAGGATCAATATCACCTATTTCTAATCGATTAACCTGTTCGGGGTCTAGTTTCTCAATCAAGTTTTGCACTGGCTGCGCCCATCCTGCAAAGGTTTCTTTAAGCTCGCTGCGAATATCTCCATTGGGTGCAGTTGTTCCTTGAGGCTTAGGACAACCCATAAAGAAATAAAAGCGATTGTTTCCTACAGGCATCATAGAAGCGCGTTTGCCATCGCCGACATAGATTACCCAAACATCACTTTCAGCAAGATCTGGACTGGCTTCTACCAATCCATTCCAGTTGACGTAACCTGCATAGCGGGGAGTAATTTTGCCCCCAGCAAGATAGGTACGCACTACAGAATGTACTCCATCCGCACCGATAACTACATCCCCTGTAGCGGTACTACCGTCTTCAAAAATAGCTGTAGCACTATCTGCATCCTGCTTGACTTCTACACAACGCATCCCCATTTTGACATCAGACTCACCAAAAGCACTTAACATCATCTGCTGTAAATCCGTGCGGGATACGGGATAGGGTCTTTGCCCTACCTGTTCCATTAAAGGAATTAAGTTAACGTCAGTTAAAACCTCTCCCTCTAGGTTGCGATATTCCATACGGTTCATTTGTCCGCCAATACCAGCAATCTCTTTCCCTAGTCCTAACTTATTCAGAACTTTAATGCCATTTGACCACAAGGAAATACCAGCCCCCGCAGGACGTAGCTTACTAGTCTTTTCATAAATCTCTACTTCGTATCCTGCCTGACGCATAGCAATACCCGCAGCCAATCCTGCCATTCCTGCGCCAATTACAATTGCTTTTAGATCGTACATTTTTAGTTGTTGGTTATTGGTTATTAGTCATTAGTCTTTAGTCATCGGTTATTGGTTGTTAGTTATTCGTCATTGGTTATTCGTCATCGGTTGTTGGTTATTAATCTTGAGACAACAAAGGACGAAGAACAAAAAACAAAGGACAAAGTTATTCGCGTCCTGGCAAAATTATATTTAACAACAGTGCAGTGATACCGCCTGTGGAGATACCAGAAGAAAAGATGCTTTTAATTAAGGAAGGCATTTGTTCCAAAACTTCGGGAACGACACTAACTCCTAAACCCAAACCCAAAGACAAAGCTAAGATAATCGAGTTGCGTTTGGTGAGGTTAACACAAGACAAAATCTTGATTCCCGCTACTGCTACTGTACCAAACATTACTATTGTTGCGCCGCCTAGTACGGGTTGGGGTAATGCCTGGAAAACTCCAGCGACAATCGGAAATAAACCAAGAATCACAAAGAATGCCGAGATAAAATAGCCTACATAACGGCTGCCTACCCCAGTTAGTTGAATTACACCGTTGTTTTGACTAAAGCTGGTGTTAGGAAAGGTATTTAAACAAGCAGCAATAATTGAGTTTACACCATCACCTAAAACTCCACCTTTGATGCGCTTGAAGTATTTTGGGCCTTCAATTGGTTCGCCAGAAATAGCTGAAGTTGCGGTCAAATCTCCAATAGTTTCGATTGCCGTAATTAAATACAAGAAGGCAAAGGGAATAAATGCCCCAAAATTAAAGTTCAAACCGTAACGAAAAGGAATGGGTATGGCAACTGGTGGCAAACTAGCTAAATTACTAAAGTCTACTAGCCCTAAAGGATTAGAAACTAGAAATCCAACAATCAGACCCACGACAATCGAAGACATCCGCAGATAATTGTTGGTAGTACTGTTTAGTGCCACAATTACTGCCAAAACTAAAAATGCTACTCCTAAAAAGACGGGATTGCCAAAAGTTTCCGCTCTTTGGGCGGGTACACCTCCACCCATTGAAGTGATGCCTACCTTAATTAGAGTAAGACCAATTAGGGTTACTACAACCCCCGTAACTAAGGGGGTAATTACTTTATTTGCTAGATGTAAAAAGCGGCTAACAAAAATTTCTACAAATGCCCCAAAGAAACATAAGCCAAAGATTAAACCCAAGGCATCTTCGACAGTTCCGCCACCGCCTTTTACTGCCAAACCCGCAGCAATAATTGGCCCTAGAAAAGCAAAGCTTGTTCCCTGGACGCTCAATAAACCCGAGCCTACAGGCCCAATTCTTTTGGCTTGAATAAAGGTAGCGATACCCGACACCACCAAGGACATACTAAGAATATAGGTGGTGTCGGCAGGAGGTACTTCTAATGCGCCACAGATAATTAGTCCAGGGGTAATAATGCCTACAAAACAGGCGAAGACGTGCTGCAAGGCGACAAAGATTGATTCGACAAAAGGTGGACGGGATTCTAAGCCATAAATTAAATCTGATTCTATCGAAGCAGGTGCTTCTGTCTGTATATTTTCTGTTTCTATAGTTATCTCTTGATTCGTAGGTTGTACCATAATTTGATTGTTGCGGGCGAACGGCCGTTCGTCCGTATATATTTATTTTGAGAATTAGCCAAAGCGTTAGGTCATAAAAATAAAAAATATAGTGAGAAATCTTGGTATGGCTGGTGACAAAAGCGATCGCTTTTAACCGTTGCTCTGCCAGAATTATTTAGCCACCAAACCAGCTTTTGCTTCCACAATTTAGCTTTTTGGAATTGTTTTGAGGGTTGAGCGGCAGGCATCACGGGATGCCAAAAC
>CAKZYI010000781.1 GCA_937884735.1 uncultured Pleurocapsa sp. | reverse complement strand
CTCTTAAATCTGCTCCCCTCATGTTGGCATTAATTAGCTGTGCTTCAATTAAATTGGCATTACTTAAATTAGCTTGTTGAAATTCGGCTTTGGCTAAATTAGTTTGTGATAGATTAGCGTTACTACAGTCTGCGCCTGTTATATTAGCGTTAAAAAAATCAGCAGCCTGAAAATTGCCATCGGTAAGATATGCTCCTGTTAAATCTGTTCCCATAAACTTTGCTAGCTTGCAGTTCGTTCCTGTTAAATCTGCCTGACTTGCTTTAGCACAACTAAAATCGGCTTCGACTAAACTTGCTCTGCTTAAATCTGCCCATAACAAACTAGCAAAATGAAAATAAGAGCGATCGCAGTTACTATTCTGTAAAATCACTCCGTTTAAGTCTGTCCAAATAAAACTAGCCCTTTTAAAATTGGCATTTGTTAGATCTGAACCGCTGAGATTCGCCTCAGTAAAATCTCGTTCTTCAAAGTATGCCCCAGCTAAATTACTTCTAGTTAAATTGATTCTAATTGTGTTTGATCGCTTATTTTTTCTATATTTGAATATTTTTTTAAAATTAAAGATATTTTCTATTTTAGATTTCATCTCAGTTTATTACTTTGGGATATTTATTTTTTAATTCATCACTTTAGTTTGATTTGACTTTGTTTTAATTGATAATTAGCAATAAGCTTTTTTATTTGTTGATTAATTAATATTTTTGAGATGAAAAACACTAATAGATTAATACTATTGTTGATTATTAATCAATAAAAAGCGTATTATCTGACTTTTCTTACCTTGCTTAGTAATTAGAATTACAGACAAAACTAATTTTTTGTTGATTAAATAATGTAACCAAAAAAATATAAGATTATTGTGAAGTAATCAATTATATATCTTTATTAATAACAATCATTTGAATTAGTCAATTTATCCGATTTGCAGGAGCGATCGGTAGTAATTGATTTTTATCCTTACTAAAGAAGCGCTCGATTTAATGATGGCTTCTAGATCTAAATAACAGGCGATCGCCTATCTATCTCACAATCAACTAATAACAATGAGCGAAAATTTACCTATAGTTAGTTTTAGTGCCAATCTTACCCAAATTACCGAAGGAGGCGAGGCACAGCTTTTAACTTTCCATCTCAGCGAACCCGCACCAGCAGGAGGATTAACGGTCAAAATAAATATTGACGATCCTGATGGAGAGGGGGCAGATACCGAATTTCCCCCCGAATTAATTAGTAATATTGTTGACTTTGGACAGGTAGAAGAGGACGGCACAATTACCGCCAGCTTGACCATAGCTGAAGGAGAAACTGAGGCTACTTTTGGTATTGCTGCCATTGAAGACAATCTCGATGAGGGCGATGAAACCTATTCCCTAACTCTATTGCCAGACGCAACCTATATTGCCGACCCCAACTCCAATACTATCGTTACTACGATTGAGGACAATATAACTCCGCCTACAGTAAGCATCACGACCGCAACTGTAACCGCTAGTGAAGGGGAAACCTTTGCTTGGAACATTACTTTGGATACACCCGCACCAGCAGGAGGACTATCTTTATTTCTATCGATAATCGATAACAACGACCCCGCTCCTGGAGATGTTAATTATTTTGTGGAAGGCAGTAGCAATATTGCGGAGTTTGAATTCATCACTACTGGTAATGAATCAATTTCCCAGATTTATGCTTTTGGAGACAGCTATTCAGACGAAGGACTGTCTTTAGAAATTTCGACTGCTGCGGTAGAGGCTGGTGTACCCGACTCATTTATTTTGCCTGCAGACCCAGAGTTGGAACTATATGACGAAGAAGGACGTTGGACTAATGGGCTAACAGCAGTTGAAGTATTAGCCAAAAACCTTGATGTCGATTTGACTAACTATGCGGTAGGTGGGGCAAAAAGTGGCGATGGCAATTATTATAGTTGGTTAGATTCTTTCCAAAATACGGGAGTATCTGGACAAGTCGAACAGTTTTCTGCAGATCTTGCAGGACAACCAGCTGATCCTGACGCACTTTATTTTATCTTCGCTTCGGCGAATGACTTTTTTGAATTTAGTGATTTTGGTCTACCTGGAACAATTGAGGATTTAGCGAATCAAACCGTAGATAATATTAAACAAAAAATATCTAATATAGCAGCATTAGGCGCAGAGGAATTTTTTATCGTTAATTCTTCCGATCTAGGCATCTTGCCAGGTACGATAGAGTTTGAACAGGCAGAGGACGCAGCCTTATTTACAGAAGAGGTTAATAGTCTTCTCCCACAAGAATTAGTAACGCTTGAAGAAGAATTAGGCGTTGATATTGTATTGTACGACCACGAAGCAATCAGCGATGAAATTCGTGCTAACCCCGAAGAATATGGTCTGACCAACATCGACGATCCTTATCAACCAGTTTTTCCCGTCGAAACCCCTAGCGGTAATCCCGCTGAATATTACTTCTGGGACGAATATCATCCAACGGCGCAAGTACATCAAATTATTGGCGAAGATATGGTGGACTTTGTCGATTTTGACAATGTAGGTGAAGTTTCAGAGGGCTTTAATATTACTATTGCTGAAGGCGAAACCGAAGCAGTGTTAGTTTCTGAAGTTGTAATCGATAATATTGAGGAAGGAGAAGAAAATTTTACAACTGTTTTAACTGAGGGAGAGGATTACAATGTCAATCCTGAAAGCGATCGAGTAGTTACTAATCTAATTGATGCGGATACAACTCCCAATTTACCCAGTCCAGTTTTTGGTACGACCGAAGCGGATATTATTGAAGTAGATGGCGGCAATCAATTGGTTTTTGCTGGTGACTCTAACGATTTGATTGATACTTCTGTAGCCAGTGGTGGCGATAATCGCATTTATGGCGGGAATGGTAGCGATGCCATTGTTTTAGGAGAAGGCGATCGCATTTTCGGTGGAGAAGGAGATGACCAGTAATTTGCAACATCGGGTGGCAGTAATACAATTACAGGTGATGCGGGTGCAGCCCAGTTTTGGATTGCAGCAGCGTCAATTCCTGAATTTAGTAATACTATTACCGATTTTACTTTGGGTGAAGATGTAATTGGTATTGCAGGTTTGGATGTTAGTTTTGACGATTTGACTATTTCTCAAACCAATACTGATGTCTTAATTACTGTAAATGGTTCGGATTTAGCTGTACTAAATGATATTAATGCTAATTCTTTAAATAGAAATAGCTTTGCTTTTAGTTAAAGCCCTAAAGGGCTAACTATGAAGCTTGATACGTTTGTTAAGGCTTTAGCCTTAATTAATTTCATCCTTTGCCGTAGCCTCTTAAAGGGTATTGAACCCAAGCATCTCTCAACCACTTTCTACCATAGTTTTCTAAGTACAAATGAACGCTACTCTCAGACCAATCGTAGGGAGATTTCACATAACCATGTTTGACAGGATTGTAGTGAATATAGTTTAGAGTTGTGTAGTAATATCTTTCAGAACGAATGGCGCGGTCTGAATAACAGTACCAATTTTTACGTCCTGTTGTGTTGTCTTCTAAGTTCCACTGACGCGAAGTTGAGCCATGTATGAGGTTGAATAGTTTGCCCAAGCGATCGAAGTTATTCACATAAACTAAAAGATGATAGTGGTTGGATAGAATTACCCAAGCGCGAATTTTCATGCTCTCTTCGATAAATTTTTCAAAGATAAGATCGAGCAGTTGTTGACGACGAGATTGGGATAAAAGATGTTTGTGTTCGTAACAGGCTGCTGTTAGCAGATAAAAGGTTTGTAAACGAATGGGGTGAGGCGGTGAATGAGGCGGGAAACCCCTAGCTAAACGTCGTGCTACTAGTTCTGCTTTTTGTTCTGAGGTGAGTTGGCGATATTCATACATGAGTTAAGCTTGTATGTAGTTCAGGCTTTAGCCTTAATATTCCCCGCCTAAAAATAAAAATTAAAATGAACTAAGCTTGAGTAGCCCTAAAAGGCTTACTACGAGCAAATTTGAAGTAAATAATAAATATTAAACAAATATGAAACATTATGCGATCGCAGGTGGGGCAGAGGGTAAATCGAGACTAAAAGTTTTGTCTGGAGTTATGCAGCCTTATACTCTGAGTTTCTTACAGGGTTTGAGAATTGAACCAGGGATGCACTGTTTGGACTTGGGCTGTGGTGGGGGAGACGTTACTTTTGAATTGGCTGCTTTGTTGGGAAAAGAAGGCAAAGTTGTCGGTTGGGAATTGGATGAAACTATCGTCAAGCTGAATCGGGAAGATTGTCAAAAGCTAAATTTAACTAATGTCGAATTTGAAATAGCTGATGCTTTTTCTTTAGATGAGGTAAATAAATACGATCTTACCTATACTCGTTTTCTACTTACACATTTAAGAGATCCTAAAACTGATATTGAGAAGCTTAAAACAGCAGTTAAACAAGGGGGTATTGTTGCGGTGGAAGATATTGAATTTGCTGGACATTTCTGTTATCCAAAGTCGTTAGCTTTCGATAAATATATTGAACTCTATCAACAGGTAGTGCGAAATAAGGGGGGAGACTCGGAAATTGGGGTCAAGCTACCTGGAATGTTTAAAAAAGCTGGATTTGAAGAGGTTGGCTTTAATCTAGTTCAGCCAGCCTTAATGACAGGAGAAGGAAAATTAGTTGCACCCATAACAATAGAAAAGATTCGTAATGCTGTTTTAGAACAAGACTTGTCATCACCTGATGAAATTGACGGACTTATTGCCGAACTGAATAAACTGGCTCAAAACCCAGAAACGATTATTAGCTTACCCAGAATATTTCAGGTTTGGGGAACGAAAAAATAATTATCGATCGCTATTTTCTGCACCATCACCTACTTCTACTTCTTCAATATTCCTCGATCGCAGAACCTTTAAAAAGTTTAAAAAGTCGGATATACAAGATTTTGGCTCAACTAGCTTAAGTCAGAAGTAACAGTTCGATAAACTGATTCCAGGTAAAAGAATGACTGCCAGTACGCTGTTGTAGATAATTTACTTCTTCTCGGTTTAACGGTGGTTCGTTAACGCTAGCTAAAGCTACGTTCATTTCTAGAATGCTAATCAAATCGTTTTGATCGGTATCAATAGGTAGAAAATAGGTCATAAATGCGTCATACTTTGCCATCAAACGCCGATGTCTGAGCATCAATTCGCCGAACTCTTCAAAGTCAATTTTGCCGTTGCGATCGCGATCCATACAATTAAATAAATAATTCAATTCTGACTCGTCCATGTTTTGATTTCCTTTAGTCAGGTAGCTAGATAATTCGGCTGTTGATAGTCTTCCACTGCGATCGCTATCTATGGCATCAAATACATAACGTAAATCTCCTCTAACAGCTTCGCTAGCCTTATCGAACATAAAATTACGTCCTTTACCACTTATGGCAATTTGCAATTGACGGCGAAAATTACCAATAATATCTTTGGCGAGTAAAAAACGGTGTCGGTGTGCTTCTGGGCTAGTAACAGAGTGGAGTGCGACGGGAACTAAAGAAGGAAGCGATCTACTTAACAAAATAAAAAAGGCAATCGTTACTAGACAAAAAGGTAGAGTAAGAACGGGTAATCCTAAAGGTTTGGCGACAATTCCTAACATGGGAATTATTAACGTAGAGAGCAAGGCACAGCCAGAACCTATTGCAAAACTGCGGATATTAGGAGCATAAAAAATTCCCCCAATTGCCATAGCTGCTAACACTGAATTGTAGCCCCACAATCCTGCATAAATATCTGGCGGTACGATGCCTAATATTGCCCCGACTGCGATTCCCAAAAATGCCCCCGTTAAACCAACTAGCGCACCAAAAGGCGTACAGATTGCAACGGCAAGTAAAACCAGGCTTCCTGCTATTAGTTTGTCTGCTAAAAAAACCTGTCCGAAACTAATTGGCAGCGCTGTTATCAGCTTATCCGCCGACCAAAAATTGGGAATAGATGGGGCGATCAATGCTTCGCCTAATTTAAAGACAGATTGAGGAATAAAAGTTATTAGACTCAAAAATAATAGAGTGGCAATGTTAAAGGGTAATGTTAGGGGCGGAGATCTAAAAGTATTCGCCCACCAAACCCCAAAGGTTTTTTGCATTACCGTAGTTAAAACCGAAAAAACAATAATTGCGATCGCCCAAACAAAATTCCAGCTACCATTCCCCGAACTACCAAAAGTAGCTAACGCAGCCCCTACCAAAATACCGTTGTAGCCAAAAATCCCGTTGCGAATCGTATCTCGGTTTAACCCCAGTGCGATCGCGCTTGCTGTCGAACTAACTACGCCGATAAGACTCATTAATCCCACCCAAGGGGATTGAATAAACAACGCCAGCAGAATTAATAAGCCACTAATAGGATTGTTGACAAAAATAACCTGTCCGATACCCCGCAGATTGTAATTAATAAAGTCCAAAAACGGTTGATTTTCCAGACGCTGATTGAGTTGCTGCATAGTTCCCAATCCCGTCCAAAAGCCAGGAGAGCGATCAATAGTTCTTTCGTTAGGTATAACAACCCGCGAGATTATTTCTTGTAATGGTACAGATGTCTGTTTCATCTAATCATTTATCCCTTTTATAAGTCACCCAATCTCCCAATCTCCCAATCTCCCACACATGCGGCTAAAGCCTTTGTCCTAGTCCCTCAGTCCAAAAAGGCGATGCCTAAGGCTAGCTCCGCAATCGCCTATAGTATCAACCACGCTTTGAAACACGCCCAAGGAGTTTTCCGCCATTGTATTAAGGGTATCGGGCAAGGGATTAATTTCGCATATTTCCCAACAGCAGACTCGCGCATCTTTGACCAAAGCCGT
>CAKZYI010000780.1 GCA_937884735.1 uncultured Pleurocapsa sp. | reverse complement strand
AAATCAAAAAGGTCGTTCTCGAATTGGGCGGTAGCGATCCGTTTATCGTTTTAGAAAGTGCCGATATTGAAGAAGCGGTAAATACTGGTGTTAAAGCCAGAATGCTTAATAATGGTCAATCTTGTATTGCTGCCAAACGTTTTATCGTGCAAGATAGTGTTGCCGATCGCTTTGAATCTCAGTTAGTAGCAAAATTTCTAGATTTAAGCATTGGCGATCCGATGAATCAAAACACTGATATTGGCCCTTTGGCTACAGCTTCAATTCGCTCTGAATTAGTCCAACAGGTAAAAAATGCTGTTCAACAAGGTGCCAACATTCTAATCGGTGGAGAGTCCATCCAGGATCGCCCAGGCAACTTTTATCAACCAACTATTTTGTCGAATATTCCTATCGATTCAACTGTTGCTCAAGAGGAGTTTTTTGGTCCAGTGGCACTGCTATTTAGGGTAAAAGATATTAACGCTGCAATATCTCTGGCAAACAATATTCCCTTTGGTTTGGGTGCTAGTGCCTGGACAAATGAGCCTAGTCAGTGCGATCGCTTAGTCAAGGAAATAGAAGCAGGAGCAGTTTTTATCAACGGCATGGTTAAATCAGATCCTCGTTTGCCTTTTGGGGGCATTAAACGCTCTGGCTACGGCAGAGAATTGAGTATTCAGGGGATTCACGAATTTGTTAATATCAAAACCGTTTGGATTAAATGATTGAGAACCTAAAGTTTATAATTAAGCTTTAATTAGAGATAAATCAATCTTAGATTCTTCTCCTCCTGTAATTTCTGCTTTAATATCAGGGCCAAAAAACTTTTCAATTTTCTCTCTTCTTTTTTGCCATTCTTCTAAATCAAAGAAGGGAGAATAAAATTCCATCAGTAAAGTATAAGCACCATCTTTGGCATGTTCTTGTACTCCCACCAAAATAGGTCTTTCTTCGTCTGTAGGACTCAAGCCAAATTTAGCTAAAGATTCATCCAAATGAGCTTCTTGCCCATAACGAAAACGGGTCACATCCTTACGCAACTGCTCTTGAGTAGGAGTAGCTTGCGATCGCAATTCCTTGACTTCAGGAGTAGTTTCTATTGTGTAGGGTACGGGCTTCAATTCTGACGCTTTAAGAGCCAAACCTCCCAACAATAGAGGTATTCCATAAAAGAAACCAGCTAAATTAAGAGTATTCATTCCCACGGCATAGGCATAAAAACCAATAACAGTTAGAATTCCTCCCACTGTCAAACCCACCGCAGCTAATGGTATTTTACGCAACATAATAAAAAATTGTTTAAATTTGTCAATATTGTCTATTCTAAAGCTATTGGATACTATAGTTTAAAGAAATTAAGGATAAGGTAGAAATTAGAGCCAAAATAGCCCAAATGGCATCAAAAAGAGATTCTTTAGTCGAACTGTTAGAAAGACCAAACTTGGGTACTCTAAGGATAGATGTAGATCAAGCTTTAGAAGAATTAGACGAGCTTATTGAAGAGTTCAATGAAACTTTTCCTGAAGAAAAAGTTTAGTTTGATTAACCTTGTATTATTAAATCTGCGATCGCTCCATAAAATAGGTAATGGTTGACAATTAGTGTCTTTCAAAGTTCAATTCACATTTTTAGATTTAGGTTACTACTGACGATGAGATGTATTTTTTTCTAAGCGATGGCTGGACTCACGGCAGAGTCTGGGTATTTAGAGGATTGTGGGATCATGTAAGTTGGGGACGCAAGCCTGAAATCAAACGCCTCAACTGTGGCAGTATTCAACAAGGAGAAACTCTTTGGCTGTATGCAGTCGAAGAAGCCGTCTTGATGGTCGAGGTTCAACCCAAAGACAAAGTACCAACCGAATCTGGTATCGGACAAGTTGTACTGAAGCGTTTAATTGATGCAGAGCAAGCGATCGAAATATTGAGCAATTCAGAATCAATATTCAATATTGCTTAGTTTCTGATTAGACTCTTCAAAAACTATTCATTTGAGATCAAAAAACTTAACAAAACTTAACATTTAGCGATAACAGTCGATAAATCTTGCAATAGGTTCTAACAATAGTTACACTTCTTTAAATAAATAGTATTTTCAAGTCTTTCTTGAGCAAGCCCAATTTCTAGCTAATGGCGATCAAGATTTTCTTAGTAACCATAAGGATTGTGGCATAAATACAAATTACAAAATAACAGTCAAAATTAATTCCGCTGTTTTACAGTGGTTTCTCAGCTCAATCAAATATTTTCGATCGAGTTAGATATATTATTTAGTCAATAGGAGGAGTGTAGTCTATGGGACTACCTTGGTATCGAGTTCACACAGTCGTCCTGAATGATCCGGGCAGACTAATATCAGTTCACCTGATGCACACCGCTTTAGTAGCAGGTTGGGCAGGTTCTATGGCTCTTTTTGAGCTAGCAACATTTGACCCCAGCGATGCAGTACTCAACCCCATGTGGCGACAAGGTATGTTTGTGCTACCTTTTATGGCGCGTTTGGGTGTAGACACCTCTTGGGGTGGTTGGAGTGTAACTGGGGAAACTGGCGCAAGTGCTGGTTTCTGGTCTTTTGAGGGCGTAGCGATCGCTCACATCGTATTATCTGGTCTACTATTCCTAGCAGCCGTATGGCACTGGGTATATTGGGATCTAGAATTATTTGTCGATCCACGTACTGGTCAGACAGCATTAGACTTACCAAAAATGTTTGGTATTCACCTATTCTTGTCTGGTCTACTGTGTTTCGGCTTTGGAGCATTTCACCTCACTGGAGTTTGGGGACCTGGAATGTGGGTTTCAGATGCATTTGGG
>CAKZYI010000779.1 GCA_937884735.1 uncultured Pleurocapsa sp. | reverse complement strand
TTGCGATTACTAAAGTCATAAAGTATAACCAGAATAATTAAGTGGCTAACTAACGACTAATGAGTAATAACTAATAGCAAAAGCCGAAACATTCGACTGTACCGCGCTAGAATAAGAACCGCTACAATAAATTTTGATAATAATATTAGAAATTATTAAGTAATAAAATTGCTAATTACGATACTTTTTGGTTTGAGTATTAAAGTTAGATAACAAAAAAACGTTTGTTGATTGTTAATGCTCAAAAAACCACTAAAGCGATCTAATTGGATTATGAATACTAATTAACTTTGTCCCATCAAGAAAATGCGCCTCTACCTGAATCAGAGGAATTAATTGGGCTACTCCAGGTAACACATCATCTGTTGTCAGCAATTCTGCTCCTTCACTCATTAATTGAGCTACAGTTTTATCTTCTCTTGCCCCTTCTATCATGACATCAGTAATATAGGCGATCGCTTCAGGAACGTTTAGTTTAATGCCCTTTGCTTTACGACGACGAGCAATTTCCGCAGCTGGAAAAATCGCCAACCGCTCCATTTCTTTTGGTGTCAAATACACTTATACACCTCTGACTAATTATAAATTTATTAATTGCCCAAAAAGGCGGAATAAAATGTATCAGATGAACAATTTAATCTAGATTACAGAAGATACATTTCGTTTACTATTATTCTCTAGTTTTTATGTATTTTGTCTATTTGAGTTATAAAAATCATTAACTTAATTATCGCAGTCTCTTTGTAATATTCGCAGTCAATTACTCAAAATAGCTGAATTCAAGTCAACTTAAGGCAAATTGTAAATCAGAGCGTAATTTATCAGACCGTATATTTGAATACAAAGTTGACTCCAATATTGAGATTAAATTCCCATATAGCAATACGTATCAAAGTTAGGACACTTAGAAAAATTGCTACTTGCTACTTGCGAACTAATAACTTTTGTACTGTCCTAATCTAAATTGGTATGTCTATATCAGCAATAATCATTGACTTGCAGAAAATGTACAGGAAAAATGCACAATTCGTTTATCAAGATTGCGGTTGGCACAGCATTTTTCATTCTGACAATTGTCATTGCGGTTGTTGGTTACATATATTTTGGCTGGACAGCTTTAGAAGCAGTTTACATGGTAGTAATTACCATTTTTGGCGTGGGTTATGGAGAAGTTAAACCCTTAGAAAGCGCGCCAGAGAAAATTTTTACAATCTTTGTAATCCTTGCTGGTACTTCATCTGCGTTGTATATTGTGGGAGGTTTTGTACAGATGGTTGCAGAAGGTGAGATTACCCGTGCCTTTGATGCCCAACGCAAACGCAATACGATCGCCAATTTAGAAAACCATGTAGTTATATGTGGCTTTGGCAGAATTGCTCAAGTAATGGCAAATCAACTAGCCCAAGCATCTCAAACATTTTTGATTATTGATAATGCCTCCCACCGCATTGCTCTAGCTGAAGAATATGGATATTTGGTGAAAGAAGGAGATGCCACAGACGAAAGTATCCTAGAAGTGGTAGGTATTCGGCAAGCCCAGGTTTTAGCCACAGTATTACCCGATGATGCTACCAATGTTTTTATTACCCTCACTGCTCGCGAATTGAATCCTAGTTTAACTATTTTAGCTAGAGGAGAATTGCCCAGTACTGAGAAAAAACTCCGTCTTGCAGGTGCCAATCATGTTGTTTTACCTGCAACGGTAAGTGGAATACAAATGTCAAATCTGGTTACTCGCCCCACAAATACAAATTTGCTCGAACAAAAAGATCGACAAAATTCTCTTAATGATATGTTAAGTCAAATTGAGGTGCAAATTGAAGAATTAACCATTGGCGATCGCTCTACTTTAGTCAATAAAACGGTTGGAGAACTAGAAATTAGGGGTAAGGGAGCTTTTATTCTAATCGGGTTACGCCGCAGTAATAAAGAGCTAATAACTCATCCTCATTCCTCATTATTTTTAAATTCTCAAGATACGCTGATTGTTTTGGGACATCAAGAAAATCTTCCCAAATTTGCCCGCTACTATCAACTAAATCATTCTCTACATCAACGCAAAAAAACGGAGAGTATTTCATAGTTCAATGATCGATCAACTTTGGCTCTTACTTTGTTCGGGTTTAGTATTTCTGATGCAGGCG
Organism: uncultured Pleurocapsa sp.; assembly: GCA_937884735.1. Lineage (GTDB taxonomy): Bacteria > Cyanobacteriota > Cyanobacteriia > Cyanobacteriales > Xenococcaceae > Waterburya. The sequence continues at coordinate 289 of CAKZYI010000779.1, read as the reverse complement.
GGGTTTATGTGTCTGGAGTCGGGCTTAACTCGCGCCAAAAATAGCATTAATGTGGCAGTTAAAAATATTGCTGATTTTGGCATATCCATAGCTTTATTTTGGGTGTTTGGCTACGGTCTCATGTTTGGACTTTCTCAAGGGGGCTGGTTTGGCACTAGTAATTTTCTAGTTTCTACCCAGACAGAATCATCTTTAGCGATGTCTGCAACTAGCTCTGCGATCGCCTTTTTCCTCTATCAAGCCATGTTCTGCGGTACAGCCACAACAATTATTTCTGGAGCTGTTGCCG
>CAKZYI010000778.1 GCA_937884735.1 uncultured Pleurocapsa sp. | reverse complement strand
AATCACGCAGGTGTAATGCCCCTATCCCCAATGAGTGCCTTAAAGTTCGAAGAATGGGATTACTCATTCAACGTCAACATCAAAGGCGTACTAAATGGAATTGCAGCAGGTTTGCCAATTATGGCAGCCCAAGGTAAGGGGCAATTTATTAATACCGCATCCATCGGCGCACACGCAGTCTCACCTACCGCTGCGGTTTACTGTGCGACTAAGTACGCGGTTTGGGCTATTTCTGATGGTCTACGTCAAGAATCGCCAAATATTCGCGTGACAACTATTTCTCCAGGGGTGGTAAAAACCGAACTAGGCTCTGATATTACAGACGATACGGCAAAAGGTTTTTTACAGAAGCTCCGTAAAACTGCATTAGAGCCAGATGCGATCGCTCGTGCTGTGATATACGCTGTGTCTCAATCAGATGATGTGGACGTTAATGAAGTGATTGTTCGCTCGACTACAAGTGCATTTTAACCTTTAGATTAGAACCTATCTGACCACAAGCGATCGCCTTGAATGTTAAATTGGGGAGTTTCGTTCGTGCGATCAATATAATCATTTTGTAATAAAATTGCCCAGTGGCTATATTACAAAACCTTTATTCAAAAACCAAAAGTATAAGGATCGTGCTTTTCCTGGAAAGTCCTTTCTGTATGTGCCAAACCTAAATCTTTTGCTAATAAATCGATACCATCGATAATTTGGGGAATTTGCTCGGAATTAATTTGCAGATTGTTAAAATACTTGTCTCTAAAATCAGGTCTTGCTTGAAAATTTTTCACCGCATCTCTTAAAGGGCGCATTACCTCGTAGGTGCTTTCTGCTTTATTAATTGCAGAGTCAGGAATCGCAGAATGAAGTCTTAATACGGACAAGTCGATTAAATCTCTTGCTTCTACACTAATATCTAGATAGCGGTCGCTGTTAGCTAGCAATTTAGAGGTAAAACAATCATTAAGACTAAGGCAAGGAACAGAAGTCCATTCTAAGTATCTTGGCGGATCTAGTTCAAAGCGAACTTCAGCGATAATTTCTGCTTTGATGGGCAAATCATCTACCATAATCAACATTCTAATTCCATATTGATCTGTAGTGCTGTGACCAATCTTAATCTGAGTTAGATCGTCAAATAAAGCTTCGTAACCACCGTCGTAAATAGCAGTGCGGAGACGTTTGTAGCCTGAGGTGGAGACTGGACAAATAAAGTCAACATCCTTACTCCGACGATATTCTTCAAAATTCAGTGCAATGAGAGTTCCACCTCCAAAATAGGCAAGACTCTCTTTGAGAAGCTTATGATTCAAGCTTTCTAAAATTTTCAGAATCTTGTTATGATGATCTAATTTAAAACGCATAGATCGGTTTGTAGCCAAGAATCATAGCGTTTGGCGAGTTGCCTAATAAAGTTAAGTTCTTGGTCTTCAAGATTATTGAACATACAGCGGTATCTCCAACCTCTTTCATAACGGCTTAGTATTTGCTCCTCGTCAAAACGATATACATCAGAGGTTTGCCAACAAATTGCCTCTAAAAAAGGCAATGCTTTTGGTCTTAACTGCACTTCTTTATTAGCGACTGTCATAGCGTTCATCCTTGACTTTTAGAGTTTATAAACTTGTCTGATAATAATCAAGATAACTTTATTTTAAGCAAATAACCATAATCGATCTACAAAAGTACAGTTACCATTGCTACCAAGCAAGGTTTACATAGCTAGATGAAAAAACTGATGATGGTTAATGGAAAACGATGAAAAGAGTATAGATTTAAGGCGAACGGTCGGCTACGCAAAGGATAAATGCTTCAAAAAATCTATATTTCTTCGGGTTTGGCGATCGACATCAATACACTGGAAGTTAGTAGGTTCTTCCCAAACATAAAGACGATGGTTCATTCAATTAGTTGTAGCTGTGGCAAGCTTCAAGGACAAATTAAGAACGTTCACAATATCAATCGATGTGTTTGCTACTGTACCGATTGCCAGGCATTTGCGCGTTATTTAAACAAGAGCAAAGAAGTTCTCGACGAACAGGGTGGGACTAGCATTGTCCAAACCATTCCCGAAAATGTCGTTTTTTCTCAAGGCATTGAAAACCTTTCCTGTATTCGCCTAACAGATCGTGGTTTATTGCGGTGGTATGCAGCTTGTTGCAACACCCCAATTGGCAATACTCCAGCAGACGCTAAATTTTCTTTTGTGGGCTTAGTACACAGTTGCTTCGGTACAGATCGGAATTTGTTAGACGAGACTTTTGGCGCGATAAAAATGTATGTCCATACCGCAGATGCCTTGGGTGCAAGCAAGCCTAAACCGCGAGGTACTTTCCTCGGAACTTTACGGGTGTTGGGAATGATCTTAAAAGCTCGTTTTACTGGTGCTTACAAAAACACGCCATTTTTTGTTTCGGAATCTACTAGCACTCCCATCGCTACTCCCAAAGTTCTTAGTGAGAATGAGCTTGTAGAAGCTATGAAAGTAAAGTAGTAAAGAAAAATGTTTAAGACGCTTAATGTGAATTAGCTTCGTTGAAAGGTTATTAGCTCGTAGCTCTTAGCCATTGGCTCTTAGCCATTAGCTCTTAAGTCATTTATAGGTAGCTAGATAAGCTTACCCGATCACCTAATTCCCTAGTTTATAGGCGTTCTATTTGATTGTTTTAATTCACATCAGACGTTTAAGATTAGGGTGAAGATAAATCGCTCTTTTTACAAAAAACATTAGCTACAATCAATCTCAAAACCCAAACATCATGACAGCGATCGACATTAAAGAACTAGCAATCAATTACATCACTGACGAAGCAGGAGAAAAAACTGCTGTAATTTTGCCTATAGAACAATTTGAGTCATTACTCGAAGATCTAGAAGATCTAGCAGTAGTAGCGGAAAGAAAAAACGAGCCTGCTACTAGCCATGCAGATTTGCTAGAAGAACTAAAAGAAGATAACATCAATCAATTACTTTTGGAGAAAGAGCGCGAACAGCTAAAAGAGAAACTAAGACAAGCATATCGAGAACAAAACCAAGATCTTGAGTTTTAAAAATTGATTGAGGATTGGGATGTAGTAGTAAGAGATGGTTTAAATGAAGTTCAAAAATCTGAAATATAATGCAATCATCCAATCTAACTTATCGATCTATGGTTCACACACTAAAATTCGACATAATTAGGCATTATCTTGCACCTTATTATCCTGGCTATATTGCAGTAATTGATATTGCAGCACTTAAAATTAGAAACGATCTTCTGGGTCATTTAGTTGTAGATCGAGAGATTGAAGAATTAGAAGAGATTATTAATCAATACATCGATAGAAGAGAATTTAGTATCAGAGTTGGTGGTGATGAGTGGTTATTATTTTTTCCCAACAATCCAGAAAAACAACTTCAATCTATAACTAATCAATATTCTAAAAAGCAAATAAAACTAATTGTAGGATGGCAATGCGAAGCTAAAGATAAATCAGCAACAATCAAAAAAGCGCAAGAAATCAGGAATTCTATTTTATATCGAGGTTTGAAAATCTGTTATATGCCTATCAAAAATAATAGCGAGATAAAAACAAAAAGTGAAATTATTTTTGATAATGTCAACTATCAACTTGGATATGATGTGGTTAATTATCCAATAAGCGCAATAGATCTTATAGAAGTGCATAAAAACAAAACTTGGCAAAGTGTCAATCTAAATCTTTCTAAAATATATTGTCCTTTCTGCCATCACCAAGAATTCAATTGGAAAGATGGGGATACAAGTCTTTTTGGAGCTTACGGAAATTGTAATCAATGTGATGCAGAAGTTTCATTTTCAAATTTCTGTCAGCTTGCTGAATAAACAATATTTACTATGGATCAAATAAAAGAGTCTTTTTTCTTAAATCGCAAGTCAAAAGAGATTTACTCTCTCATTATATGGTCTAGAAAAAACATTAAAACTCTTAATGTACAAGAAGTAGAGCAAATTATACTAAATAATTCTCCTACAGTATTATTTAATTATGAAAGAGATAATCTGACTATGATTCCTGAAGTAGAAGTAGTATCTTTGTGGGAATCTAATTTAAAGAATCACATAGCAGAAAGCTATTGTTCTAGTCCACAAGATTTTGAACATGGTTACTGTTATGTCGCTGAATTATGGAAAGGTAAATATGGCAAAAAAATATTAACATTACATTATTTGCATTAAATCAAGAATAGAAACCGCATTTACAACCACATCTTGTTTCTAGCAAATATTATCTGTCAAATCGTCAAACCTTGTAGAGACGTAATATACATAGCGATCGCCCGTATCAAATCCGATCGCTACACTTTCACGAAATGCGCCACAGGATAAACCTGACATTACCAGACTTTTTCAAAGAGCAAGAATTACTCTGCAAAGATTCTTGAAACTCCTTTCTCAATTAGATTAGAACCTATCTAACTACAAGCGATCGCGCTACAAAATTCTCCTACCTGACATTATTCGGGATTTACTCGCTAAAAAGTTCTGACATTTGCTGTAACGACACAAACAAGGGCTTTCTCGATTGTGGTTAATAACAGGCAAATTAATCAGCTTATGGGAATTAAAGCTATCGAACAAATGTCCTAATCTATACTTCTGAATTTTATGATCGATCTAAAAGTTATTCTAAATGAGGAGTAACAATTGAGCCAAAACGATTTAATCTTTCATTCCATTATTTAAAACAGCGTCTTTTTCAGAAATGCGATCGACTATCCAGTTACAATCTGCCTAAAATTAACAAAACCAAAAAACCAAGGCGGATTATTCGCGATCGCGAAAGAGCTTATCCTAAAGACTGGACTAATATTGCTCACACTTTTAAAGAAAAAATTATATCTGCCAAGTACAACTATTTATATATATTTATAATAAAACTTTTGATAGAAGCTTTTTTGTGGTTATTTTATTAGCCTTAGAAAAGATGATTAATAAGCAAAAAAGTGATGAATAGTTTTTTACAGAAAATAGTAAATATTAATTTTAAAAAAATATTAACAACATTTTTAGTTGGCTCTTTATTGATAGTTAGTACTGCTTGTAGTCAGGGTGATATTGCACAAGTCAAAAACGAAGTAGCTAAAGATGTAGCTCAAAAAGCAATGTCTGATGATTACGATCAATATGATGCAAAGCAAACTTACAAGGGTGGCATGAACGGCTACAACGACGATCGCCGATACGATGCGGAAACCGCAGCTAAGACAAAAACTTTAGTCGATACTGCCGAACGTCGTGAAGCAGATAGTTTAGGTGAATTTGTCGATAATGTAGGCGAACGCTCTGTACTCAACGAAGACGTTAACGAAAAAGCTACAAAAGCGTTTTCTCGTAAGTTAGAAAGAAATAAAGATAAAGCATTAGAATACGTTGATGATAAATCAGATAAATTAGAGCGCAACCTTGAAAAAGTTCCTGGTGAAGCAAAGGATGTATTTGATGGTGCTGTAGATACTGCACAAGATGCCATTGAAGACGCAAGAAAAGCAACGAAAAGTGCTGCCAAAGAAGTTAAAGGCAATTTTGAAGATTTGAGCTAAATACAGTTAGCAAAGGCGCGACAATCGCGTCTTTTACCATGAAAAAATTTAATTATTCTTTGGATTTTGCCAATATAAACTTTCGCGAAAATCCCAAACTGTATTGTGTGGGAAAAGGAGAACAAGGAGTATTATTAGTTGAACCTTATAAGTCTGAAATACTACCTCTTTGGCGATTTAAAAATCCTGAAATTGCCACAGAATCTAGCAGCAAAATATATCAAATGTTTCTAGATTATCTAGATCAAGATGATTTTGTTGGTGCAGACATGGCGCGAAAGTTTTTGCAAATGGGATATACGCGATCGCGTAGATATGCTAATCATAAAAGCGGTAAAAAATATCGGACTAATCCTCAAAAAGCCGATTCCAAAACAGCGGAAAAGAAAGCTCGTCAAGAAATACTACCGTTAGATATAGATCCAGTAAAAGCTAAATCAGCGGAGATATTTAAAGCCAAATGGCAGGAAGCGAAAAGCAATAGTAAGTATCAGCAATTATTAAAAACTCACCGACAGCTAGAAGTAAACAATAATAATGGGACAAAAACAAATTAGGACAGGTTCGCCAGTATCATGGGATTGGGGCAATGGCACAGCAGAAGGAAAAGTAAAAGAAATTTATCGCGAAGAAATAACTAAAGAAATTAAAGGCAGTAAAGTTACTCGCAACGGCACTCAAGACAATCCAGCCTACTTGATTGAACAAGAGGATGATACCAAAGTTTTGAAGCTGAGAAGCGAACTAAATGAAGGGTAAACTTTAAGTCTCTACTAACTTATTACTTATTTATAACTGTCTCATTCAACAAGAATCAGCGATCGCTTTTCCTGCTAACCAAGAAGTAGTCCACGCGCTTTGAAAGTTAAAGCCTCCCGTTACTCCATCAATATCTAGTACTTCCCCTGCAAAGTACAAACCAGGACATTTTTTACTCTCCATAGTTTTAAAATTCACTTCTTTAAGACTAACTCCTCCACAGGTAACAAACTCGTCTTTAAATACTCCTTTTCCTTTAATTTCATACTGCCCTTGAACAATTTCTCCAACCAAATTGTTCATTTCCTTCTTACTTATTTCTGACCAAACTTTGTCAGATTTGATAGCAGCATAATCAATAAAACTTTGCCATAATCTTTTCGGCAATTCTACAGGGCAATAATTAACTATTTTCTTTCTAGAATGTGCTTTTTTTACCTTAATAAATTCTTGCTTCAAAGTTTCTTGATTATATTCTGGTAGCCAGTTGACGTACAAATTAGAAGCATATTTAAGCTCGTGTAAAAACCTTGCACCCCAAGCAGATAGCTTAAGAATAGCAGGACCACTTAAACCCCAATGAGTAATTAGCAATGCGCCATTTTGTTCGAGCTTATTTTTTCCTGCACCCAAACGAACTTGAGCATTGCTAACGCTAATTCCTGCCAAATCTTTTAGACGGGGATCTCTAATATTGAAAGTAAACAAAGAAGGGACGGAAGATTCTATTTTATGTCCTAAATTTTTTGCCCAACGATACCCTAAAGGATTGCTTCCTGTCGCAATTAAAAGGCGATCGCATTGCAACACTCTTTCATTTTTTAATTCAACCTGAAAATAGCTTTTGTCATCTAGATCGAAAAACTGCTTGACCGATTTAACTCCCATCCCTGTACGTAAATCGACCCCTGCTCTATCGGCTGACTGCATCAAACACTTAATAATAGTTTCCGAATCATCAGTAACAGGAAACATCCTCCCATCGGCTTCGGTTTTAAGCTCAACGCCTCGTTTTTGATACCACTGCACTGTATCTTTGGGTTGGAAGCGGGTAAATGCACCCCGCAAAGCTCTACCACCCCTAGGATAATTTTCTACCAACCGCGAAGGATCGAAGCAGTGATGAGTAACATTACATCTGCCACCACCTGATATGCGAACTTTAGCCAGGGGTTTACGTCCCGCCTCGATCAAAGTTACCTTAAGGCTAGGGTTAGATTCAGCACAAGCGATCGCGCCAAAAAAACCCGCAGCACCACCACCAATTACAATTACCTTCAAATTTTTTGCTCGAAAGTTGACTCATATAAGCTTAATCAAATTTCGAGCAAAATCAAAGAACTATAATTCGTTCTCCTGCTTATCTTTTCCATCCATTCTCAGCCTGTTTTAAAACATAAGCTGCAACACTTTCAAGCGACCTTTAAATGCTGGCATAGCTATTTTCCCATTGACCACCTGGTGAACTACTCGTAGGCTAAAGCCGTACGAGCTTCCTACCCAACAGATTGCTAAGTAGTGGACTTCTTGCGTCCTCCTCTACTCTACACCAAGTAGGAAATATATTAGAATTACTTATCATTAACCTATCCTGGCTTTTTTATTGATGTCGAAAGACAAGTTGTCGTATTTACTTTTCGATTAACTTTAAGAAATCGATTTATGATATCTGTCGGCTAGTTTCATGATTTGACCATTTCAGGATAAAAAAGCTCTTACCTCAGCATTAACAATTCTTTTTTCGTAAATTTTTCACACAAGAAAAATTTAAATTAAAACTGATTCAAAAAACGCAGGTCGCTATTATACAAACGGCGAATATCATCAATTTGGTGTAATACCATGGCAAATCTTTCTACACCAAAACCCGCTGCAAAACCTGTATATATTTCAGGGTCGTAACCAACAGCTTTGAGGACATTGGGGTCAACCATGCCACAGCCCATTACTTCTAACCATTTACCTTTCCACTGCACGTCTACCTCTGCTGAAGGTTCGGTGAAAGGGAAGTAGCTAGTACGAAACTGTACGGGAAGATCGTCGCCAAACATGCGTTGTAAAAATTCTTTGATTGTGCCTTTAAGATCGGTAAATTTTAGTCCCTTATCAATAGCTAATATCTCAACTTTGTTAAATACTGCTGACTGGGTAGCAACGACCGTATCTCGGCGATAAACGAGACCAGGGGCAATGAATCTGATTGGAGGTTCGTTGTTTTCCATGTAGCGAATCTGTACCGAAGAAGTGTGGGTACGTAATAAGTTCCCTCCAGGTAAATAAAAGGTATCCTGCATATCTCTAGCGGGATGATCGGGGGGAGTGTTTAGAGCTTCAAAATTGTAGTAGTCTGTTTCAATTTGAGGCCCTGTGGCAACGGTATAACCCAAACCAACAAAGATATCCAATACCCGATCTACCACACCGTTGAGGGGATGAACGCGACCCAAAGGACGATGTACTCCAGGCATTGTCACATCAAGAGTTTCTGCTTTTATTTGCGCCTCTATTTTTGCCTGCTGAAGAGACTGCTTGCGCTGTTCTAAACTATTTTGAACTTCTTCTTTAACTACATTAGCCTGAGAACCAACCGCTGGTCTTTCTTCAGGGGATAGTTTGCCCATTCCTCTCAAAATCTGCGATAGTTCGCCTTTTTTACCTAGATATTTGATTCGCAGCTTATCTAACTCATCTAGGTTATCTGTGGAAGCGATCGCACTAACAGCAGCGGTATTTAGTTCTTTTAGTTGTTCTTGAATAGAGGTCATCTTAATTTAACGTTTAATATTTACCAACAGTCCGATTCCACAGCGATTCCTGACTGTAATATTGAGTCTAGATAATCATATAACGAATTTACTATCGCTAAATTACTTCTTTTTAATTAAGAGGAATAACTCTGAGTTCATTACATAAATGAAAGCTTACTGATAAACAATTACACTTAATTAACAGAGATATATTATTTTAAGTCTCTGCTGAAAGCATAATTGCCTTTGATTATCATGAATTTACTATTATAAAAGTCATATCAGTTAAACTTTGAATTACGATTATTTAGATATTCAAGCCAATAATCCAGAAACTTATCTTTCATAAATTCCACACCATATACATATGTGCATACCTTGCCATAGGGCATTAAGTAGCAAAGAGTAAAATACTCAATAGGAGAGTGGTTAAACATGCAATTAATAGCTATTAAATAATAATAGGAAAAGCACTGTAACAGATCCAATGCTAAATAACTATTGTTCTTACATGTATCAATTTTTGATTTAGTTTTCAATTCTACTAATGAATTTTAAAACTCGGCTTTAATTTGCACCCCAATAGTGGAAGGTGCGCCATAAGAAACTACTGTCGTACCCAAGGAAGTTAAGTCATAGCCATTGGTGATATATTCCGTACCGAAAAGGTTATTCACAAATAGGTACGTACCAAAATTCTCAAATTCATACCCCAAGCGAGTATTGACGATCGCAAATGAACCCTGTCTGATGGTGTTGGCATCATCAAAAAAAGTTTCTCCTGCTCCCTGTAGTTCGACTCTGGCAAAAATACCCTGGGGTTGGGGATGGCGATACTGGAGTGCGAGATTATAGGTTACTCCAGGGGCAAAGGGCAGTTTATTATCGCTAAAATCTTGACCAGTTAAAGGATTGGTATATTCATCGAAATTAGTATCGCTAATACCTAAGCCAGCAATGACTTCAAACCCCTTAGCAGGGATAGCTTTGGTTTCAAACTCAAAGCCAGTAATACTCACCTCAGCATTGGTAATCTCTTCTTGTAGACCAACTTCATTGAGGAGTGCCACTTGATAATCGCTGACATCGGTATGAAAAAAGGCGAAACTCGCCGTTAAGCGATCTTTTAACCAAGAGGTTTTCAATCCCAGTTCGTAATTCCAGGAACTCTCTGTATCAAACCTAATCGTCGATTCATTTTCGGCTCGATAATTGATGCCACTTGGTTTATAGCCTCTAGCAATACTGCCATATAGTTTAGCGTCAGAAGTAAAGACATATTCCAAGGCAAAACGAGGTAATAATTGGTCGTCGTCTTGATAGATATCACTCAAGGATGTAGCAGTTGCCATCATTCCCGAACCGTCTGCTAATTCAAAAATGCGATCGCGATTCTCTAAAGTGTTATTGACCGCTTCGTAACGCAAACCCGCAGTTAAAGAAAATGCTTTGGTTAGTTGATAGCTTCCCTGACCAAAAATAGCGTAGGTATCTTGGTCTATTTCTGCATCTGTCCGACTTCTACCAGGAAAACCAGCTTGTGGAGGTAAATCGTTCCCAAAAATTAAACCTTCCCCAGTAGCGTTAAAATCTCTGGCTTCAAAATAGCCACCAACTAACCACTGAAACTGCTCTGGGTTAGAAGATTGTAAGCGTAATTCTTGACTGAATACTGTCGAATCAAAGTCAGAGACACCAATAATTAAATCGGCAGTGGTAGAATCACCATCGAATCTAGTTTCTTGGTCAGAAAAACGTCTGGCGGTAATTGAGGTAAAGCGAAAATTATCGTTATCGTAGGAGACTTTTAAGGATTGAGTATTACTATTAAGTCGATTAAAGCCATCAAAATCCTGTTCGGTTTCCGTAATATTTGATTCAGTGTCTAATAAAAGCACTGGTGCATCGTCATCATAATCATCAAAGGCAGCATTAATGGCTACTTCCCAGTTTGGGTTAGGAGTCCAAAGCAGTCGAGCGCGTCCACTTCCTCCTTGTTGTCCGCCGATATTGCGATCGAGGAAAGTATTGTCGATATAGCCATCACGGTTAGCATAACCCCCTGATAGGCGCAAAAATAAATTATCTTCGACTAAAGGGGCATTGACACTAGCCTGAAAGTCAAGATCGTCAAATTCACCATAGCTAGCGAGAGTTTTAAATTCAAAATCGTTAGTCGGTTTACGAGTAATAATATTTACTACTCCCGCCTGGGCATTTCTACCATAGAGAGTGCTTTGAGGTCCTCGTAATACCTCTACTCTGGCTAAATCTAAAAGATCGACATCAAGAAAGCTGCCGTAATCGTAAGGAACATCATCGACAAAAAATCCTGCTGCATCTCTAGAGAGGAAGTTGAAATTACTCAATCCTCGAATGCTGTAGTTGTTGAAGTAACGACTGTCTCCGAAAGAAAAGAGCGATAAGTTAGGCGTGTTGCCAGCAATGTCATTGAGAGAGTTAACCCCAGCATCTTCTAGTTCTTGTTCTCCCAAAACTGTAATGCTGCTAGGAATATCTTGGACATTTTCTTCTCTTTTCTCGGCAGTAACGATTACCTCGATTGATTCTGCTGCTTCGGTTTGGGCTTGAGCTTGGGGAGATACGCTTAAGACAAGGTTTTGAGAGGAGGGAACTATTTCTGCACTAGGAGTTTGTTCGTTACCTGTAATGGTTACTCTAATGCTAGCAGCATCTATTTGAGTTACCCTAACTTCTTCAATCCCCGCGACGGGATTAACCTGTCTAAATTCATTTTTATTGGGTAAGTCTAAAGTTGCATCAAGCACCTCAATAACTAAATTGTTTCCTTCTGGCAAAATCAAAGGTACTAGCTTTTCGCTACCTGCTGCGGTTTCTAAAATTAATTCCAGTCCCGCTTCAGTGCGATCGACTTCTACTCCCGTGACTTTTGTAACCCTCTGAGCCATAAGATCGGCAGCCGTACCTTCCTGCAAGGGCAAATAACTATTAGCCCCTAAATTTTTATTTTTAATCGTGTCTTCTGAGATCGCCCGAGATTGTCCTATTGCCAGTAAATAGCCAGCACAAACTAATCCCCATACGGAGAGTTTAAGTAAATAATTCAGTTTCTTGTATCTGTTTGTAAGTTTATATTTGTGTTAAGGCAGCTAAGATTTATCTCTCGCAAAGGCGCGAAGACGCGAAGAAGAAAGAGAAGCCGCTCTAACGAAAGCGCAAAAGGTGTTAATCCATAATTGCTATCTGCTACTCGATCGCAGCGACACTAACTTCCAACCTTTTGCCTGTTGCTTTGCTTGCCAAAGTCTTTGATAAAGTCCATCTTGAGTAACTAACTCCAGATGTAATCCTCGCTGTACAATTTCACCGCGATCGAGGACAAGAATTTGGTCTGCGTTGACAAAAGTTGCTAGTTGATGGGCGATAATAATTAAGAATTTTGATTCGACTAGAGAATTAATTGCCTGTTGAATTAGGAGTGCGTTTTCAGGATCGACTGAGGCGGTGGCTTCATCTAGCAAAATAATTGGCGCATCTTTTAAAATTGCACGGGCGATCGCAATTCGTTGTTTTTCTCCTCCCGAAAGATTTGCTCCCTCCTCGCCAACAATCGTGTCATAGCCTTGAGGTAGGTTGAGAATAAAGTCATGACAGCGAGCTAATTTCGCAGCAGCGATTACTTCGGAGAGATCGGCTTGGGTATTGCCAAATTTAAGGTTATTTAAAATCGTGTCGTGAAACAGATAAACATCTTGGAACACCATACTTATTTGAGATAGTAGTGCCTCGGTAGTCTTATTCT
>CAKZYI010000777.1 GCA_937884735.1 uncultured Pleurocapsa sp. | reverse complement strand
ATTACCCAGCTACGCAGAGGCTTCTAATCAAGAAATACAAAACTCTTTACAAATAATGGGAGGATTGGCTGTATTTTTGGTATTTGTGGTTATGGCAATACAGTACAATTCTCTGATAGATCCATTGATCATTATTTTTACCGTACCCTTAGCCTTAGCAGGAGGAGTTTATGGTCTTTATTTTACGGAAACTCCCATTAGTGCGATCGTGTTAGTAGGGACAGTATTACTTGTTGGTATTGTCGTTAATAATGCGATCGTGATGGTAGAGCTAGCCAATCAACTTAAAAATAAATTAGGCTCTACATCAGCCATCATTCAGGCAGCAACATCTAGGTTACGCCCTATTTTGATGACTACTATTACTACAGTATTGGGGATGCTACCATTAGCATTGGGTATTGGTACGAGTTCAGAATTATTACAACCTTTGGGAATAGTAGTCTTTTTTGGTTTAGCCCTAGCCACTTTTCTAACTTTATTTCTTATTCCCTGTTTTTATGTGTTGTTACACGGAAAATAAATTGATAAATAAATTGATTGTTAAGACAAAATCAATTAGAAATTAAATTAGCTTCGCTAATGCGAGCGGATTCAATATTGATAATATTAGATAGATCTTCGTTCTGTTGAGCAGAATTTGATGCTTGAATAATTAAAAATCCAATGATGAAACAAAATAATAAGTCGATGCCAACTTTGTTTAATTCTTGCATTTTAAAAACCTTTTTGATCTCTATATATTGACTATACCTCCGAGATAATACTTAGGTAAGATCGCTCAACAAAAAATTGTCTCATCTTTATATAAGTTGGACGAATTTAAAATAACCATCAAGACACAATCTCAATGTGAAATATTTTGTCGTCATATTTTGTTACATATTTTTTTAACTTATTACTTATTACTTATTACTTACCAAAGATGCCGATCTATTTATATTGGGGGGAAGATGATTTTGCGATCGCCCAAGCAATAGAAAAACTGCAAAATCAGGTACTCGATCCTAGTTGGTTACAATTTAATTATCAGAAGCTAGATGGCGATCGCTCTGAAGCGATAATAGAAGGATTGAATCAAGCCATGACCCCTGTATTTGGTATAGGTGGACGTTTAACATGGCTAGCCAATACTAATCTTTGTCAACAAAAGCCTTCGGAGGCGATTTCAGAAGAATTAAAACGCACCATCGAAGTAATTCCCGACACGTCTCATTTACTATTAACTAGCAATAAAAAACCTGATGGTAGATTAAGCTCGACTAAATTGCTAAATAAACACGCTCAGGTTAAAGATTTTAGTTTGATTCCTCCTTGGAAAACCGATCTAATTGCCAATAAAATTAGAGAAATTTCTCAGGAAATTGAACTAAAATTAACTCCTAAAGCGATCGCAGCTTTGACAGATTCAGTTGGTAATAATACCAGACAAATCTGGAATGAATTAGAAAAGCTGAAAATATATTGGGGAGAAAGGGACAAACCTTTAGATGAAAACGCGGTAGCTGCGCTAGTGCTTTCCAACACACAAAATAGCCTTCAATTAGCAGCAGCAATCAAAGATGGTAAACCAGATGTCGCTTTAGGTTTAGTTACCGACTTGCTCAATCGCAATGAGCCCGCTTTAAAAATAATAGCGACATTAGTCGGGCAATTTCGGACGTGGACAATAGTAAAACTGATGGAAGAAGCAGGAGAAAGAGACAATAAAGCGATCGCTTCTGCTGCGGGAATTAATAATCCCAATCGTCTATATTTCATTCGCAAGGAAATATATCAAACTAGTACCCAGCAGTTTATATCTGCATTACCGCTGCTTTTAGATTTGGAATATAGTCTTAAAACAGGAGCAGAGGCATTAGGAATATTACAAACCAAGATAATAGAACTTTCTCTTTTGTTTTGTGAATTCTAGTCTAAACTATCTAATCTAAACTCTATAATTGAGAAAAACATAAAGAACAAGTAAATAAAATATCATTACAAGCATTTATTCTTGTTTTTTTAATAAAGAGATCTATTTGCTCTAGATGACAATACATAGACCATGTTATTTATGATGAGTAACGTACCCAAGTATTTTTTCTGATTAACGTGAAAATACGTTCTTAATATCAAAATAGTCTATCTCTTCATCAACCATTATTTTCGCTATTTATTAAAAAACAAAGCAAATCATATTTGAATCAATTACCTGCATGCTAAACAATTAGCCTTTGGCTTTTGAAATTGTATCTGGCGATTTTGTGGTGCATTTTTTTATTTTTTCTTTTTGTGTTTAAGTTTATATGACTAATACTAATAACTTTTCAACAAACACTAATCCTTTTGATAATCAGGTATTAGGCGATGTAATTACTCCTAACATTGCTGAAGAAGATGTTTCTTCTAGTCTAGATACCATCTCTAAAGGCTCATTTTCCGATCCTTTAAGCCAGCAGTTAGAACCAATTCCCAAAGTGAATACTACCTACGATCTTTTAGATCTTGGTGAGATGGAAAATGCTGAAATATTTACAGGTTCAACTTCAGACGAAACTATTTTTGTAGATCCCGAACCTTTAGAAGGAGATGCTGATAACAATCGTCACCTCAATATAGATGATGTTCGTGCTATTTTTGCTGACCGCAATACGAATGCGATCGGTGACAATGATGTTAGAGATATAGATAAGGATGGTAGAATCACTGTCCTTGATGGACGCAAATTACTAGTTATTATCAGAGGAAACAAAGATAAAGCCTCTCCAGATTTGAATTTTGGATTGGAGAATGATACTGCTGCCAATAACTCTACTAACAACGATTTTATTACTTCTGACCCTACTATTTCAGGTGTCATTGAAGACTTTAGCCAAGTAACTAGCCTCACGGCAAGATTTGATGGGGCTTCTAATGAAGATTTCACCGAAGCTATCAGTGTCCTCAACGAAGACGGCAGCTTTATTCTCAATAAAACTCAACTAGAAGCTATCAACGGTAGTCCCCTGACTGATGGAGAACACACCTTATATCTCCAGGCAAAAGACAAATGGGGCAACGAAACTGAACTTATTGGTGTTAATTTTGTTTTAGATACAACTGCGCCTCAAATAGATGTTCCTAGTCTAATTGAGAATCCTCAAATTAATTCTGATAGCCAGCTGACAGGAACAGTTAATGAAGAACTTGCTTCTTTAAGCTATAGCTTTGGAGGACAAGAAACTATAACAGTAGGTGTTGACGGATTAGAGTTTAGTCAATCTTTTGATTTAACAAATCTAGAAGAAGGTTCAAATACTCTGACAATTACCGCAACAGATCTTGCAGGGAATGTTACTACTCAAACTTTAGATGTAGAAATTAGTCTGGGTGTAGATGATACAACCCCGCCAGAAATAGAAGCAGTTTTAGTCAATGATACGGGTTCAAGTAATAGCGACTTTATTACAACCGATCCTACAATTATGGGGATTGTTAATGATGAAAGCGAGATTGCTAGTTTGTCAGCAGGTTTTGATGACACTCTTGCTGATATAACCACAACGTTGCAAAGTGACGGTAGTTTCAGCTTAAGTGAAGAGATACTCAAAGAAATTAATGGCAATAATCCTTTAGTGGATGGTGATTATACTCTTAACTTAGTTGCTATTGATGTCGCTGGCAATCAAAGTTCTACCTCTGTTTCATTTGTTTTGGATGTAACCGAACCATTATTAAACGCAGGTTTAGTAACTGATAGTGGAAATAATAGTGAAGATGGTTTAACTAACAACCCGACAATTGCGGGTAGCGTAACCGATGTTAGTGGAATTTCTACTTTCTCTGCTAGTTTAGGTGGTAGTGAAGTAGATATTTCAGATCTCATAGACGCTGATGGCAACTTCAATCTAGACATAGCTAAGTTACAAGAGATTAATAACGGCAATGCCTTAGCTGATGGTGCTTATACCTTAAATCTAAAGACAACTGATACAGCAGGTAACGAAAGCTCAACCACAGTTAACTTTGTTCTCGATACCACTGCGCCTTTATTGAATGCAGATTTGGTTGCTGATACTGGAATTGATGATGAAGATAATTTAACTAACAATCCTACGGTTTCAGGTAACGTAAGCAATGTTGATGGAATTGCCACTCTTCAAGTCAGTTTGGGTGATGCCAGTGTCGATATTACCAATTTGATTGATGAGAATGGAAACTTTACTCTCGATCGAGATGCTCTGGCTACTATTAATAACGATAATGCCTTAGAAGATGGAGAATATACCCTCGACTTGGTTGCAATAGATAATGCTGGCAATCAATCGACTACAGCCGTTGATTTTATACTCGATACTATTGCACCAGAGTTAGGAATTAATCAACCTCTTGCCGACTCTAACTTAGCTGATAATAATCAATTGGCGGGAACAGTCGATGAAGATTTAGTCAGTCTGGTTTATCGCTTTAATGATGGAGAAGAAATTGAAGTAGAGTTGACTGACAATACTTTTGCTCAAGCTTTAAACCTAATAGGATTACCTGAAGGTGCAAATAGTTTAACTCTGATTGCTACAGATAAAGCAGGTAACAATACTGAAGAGACTATCACGGTTAATCTAGACACTACTCCCGACGATACTACTGCGCCGATAATTAATGCTGGTTTGGCGATTGATACAGGTAGCAGTACCGAAGATAATATAACTAGCAATCCTACTATTTCAGGTACAGTAATTGATGATACTGCGATCGCATCTTTAAAAGCCAATATTGGTAGCATTGACCTTGATATTACAGGTTTAATTGCAACCGATGGTAGCTT
>CAKZYI010000776.1 GCA_937884735.1 uncultured Pleurocapsa sp. | reverse complement strand
AGAATTTACTCGAGAGGATAGTTGGCGAAAAGCAACAAATCCTATAATTAGTAACAGCGATAGCAAAACTACTACATGTCGCCATTGTTTTTTAGTGAGTCTAATCATTTAACATTGAGCATTTATTATGCAAAGCGGTTATCCTTTAGGATTCCTAAAGGACATTAAACATTTATTAGTTTCCCCGTCTTCTAGTCACCGAATCCCTAGTTTTCCAGCCTCCATATAGATAAAGATAAGTTTATAGATAAAACTATGCTTTTTGATGGGCGATCGAGTATTGCTGACTTTTCCGATCTTTCTAGCTTCACATTGTCAAATATTTTGGTTGTCTGTATTTTTGTCAATTAATGTAATTTGATTCGAGTAGATAGCAAAATAAACAGTTCCAAATCCGTAGGGAATGATAATATTGCTTGTCTGGCTCAATGGTTTAAAAAACACACATTCACTAAACTAGTTACTAATGGACAACAAACAACTTTTAGCCCATACAATGGCCTGCTTATTGTCTACTACTCCTGAAACCACATTAGGAGAATTACTCAACTTTTGCCTGGCTGCTAAAATCGAACCTAAAAACTCTGGTAAAACAGTTTTGAACTTTGCCGAAGATCTACTCGAACATCCCGAAAAGCTAACCCAATGGATATCCGATGCGATTGACAGCGATGATGATTATAGCGTAGACGAAATGGTTGCATATTCTGAGATGCACCTCAAAAATCCTAATGAATTTATGAATCGTTTGTTTGAGGAACTAAATGCGGTTAATATTCGTTAGTCGTTAGTCGTTAGTTCTTCATAACATAATTGGTAACTCATACTTCTCTAAGTCTCCCAGTCCTACTCCTGCATTCCCGCATATAGCAATCGGGCAAACAATCTCGCCCCATCGTCGGTTTTTAGTTCCTGATAGGATGGGGGTTGTCTATGTCCGATTACTCGTAAATCCGATAATAGTTCGGGATGAAACTGGCAAGTGAAAGAACGACGAATTAGCTTACTTTCAAAGTCTTTGTAGTTAATGCAGGTAGCGGAACATTCGGTGACAACCTCGTCTTTTTCTTCTAGTGCAGTCGAACACAATATTTCTATGGCGTAAGGAAGTTGCATCAGCCAGGATAAAGGACTTCCCGCGAGGATGTGGCGATAGGGAATAATTGTATTGTGGATTAGTCGATAAGCCCAGTTAGCCAGTAAGATTGCCTCTTCATTTACTTCATCGGAATGGAACATGGAGATATTTAGTTCGTGTTCGTATTCAATAGAAGTATCGATAACTCCTTCAAACTCATCGGCGGTCACTTCGTGGGCGGTAATCAATTCTTGGGGTATGTCGGAAGTTTCCCAGTCGGGAGATTGATAATGCCATAGCTGGCGGTGTCCCACTTCTTTTGATTCGTTTGGTCCTACGGCAAATTCGGGATGATGCCAATTATCGGCAATCTTATGTCCGTTCTTTTTAGTTACGGTTAAAGAATTACCTATGGCTTCTATTTCTCGACAGATTTTTTTGAGGGTATGCAAGGCTTTGTCATCTTTATCTCGATCTAAAGAATCTAATTCTAAGACTTGCTTGACTGCCTTTTGAATCAAGTTAATATGTGCCTGGGCTGCAAGCTGGTGTCCCAAGCAAATAAAGATCGCGGGTGCGCTAGTGGGCGATCGCGATAGTAAAATCTTTTCGGTTAATATATGCAGATCGTCTAAGGAACACTTAGCCTCGTCAAAAGTATTCTTGTCCCGTACCGAAGAATCGCCCCCTTCCATAACGATCGCAATACCCGAACTAATTATTGGTGCGACTAATTCAGGATCTAATAAGCCAGAAGACCACATCGGAAACACAATTGAATCGCAGTCAGCTATTTTTTGCGCTAGATATGCCACGTTAACTGAAGCTCGAACTTCTTCCCCTTGAGGATTATGCCCCACATGATGCCAAGGTTCAATTATGGCGATCGCATTACGATATAAACGAGGATTTCTTAATAAAAAGTCTAATTCTGCATCAGAATCAATCACCTTTTCTAATGGCTTTCCCTCACCCCACTTAAAAGCAGTATTTTCAGTTTGTAATGTCTTATCTGGTAGAGGATCGGGAGAATGGCGATCGCTTAAAAAACGACCGAGTAAAATATGCACCGACTCGAAATCCGAACCCCCTTCAGCTAAATATCCAGGTTGCGATCGCCAGTTAGCTGTGGTTTTATCTGTAGCAAAATCGTACATAAAATCTTTTTTATTTAATTAACCCTGAAGGGTCAACTAAAAACTTTTTTTGTGGTTTTTACTCAAGATACTAAATTCTGTTATTGGTTTTTACTCCTTAAATAAATTGCTGACTTTCCGATCTTTATTCAACTATAGTTATGACTTTGCATTTTTTGAAGCGATCGCTTTTCTGAAGCGCAAATATAATAATGTATATCTGTATAGAACCCATTTGGTATCTTTATAAAAAAGAAGATTTTCAAAAATGGGATATTCAAGCGATCTAACGGATAAAGAATGGGCGATAACCAAACCTTTGCTACCAGAGAAAAAAAGAACCAGACCACCGAAGTGGAGCAAAAGGGATATTTTAAACGGTATCTTTTACCAGCTAAAAAATGGATGTAATTGGGGTGACTTACCTAAAGATCTGCCACCATACTCAACTGTATTTTGGCATTACAAACAGTGGAGAGACGAAGGTGTCATTACTAAAATCATGACAGTATTGCATGGACAAGTCAGAGAAAAAGCCAAAAAAAACCCAATGGACGACTTTGATTATGATTGATTCTCAAGCAGTCAAAAATACTTGTAATGCCAGTATCAAAAGCAAAGGGTTTTGTTTCTACAAGTCAACTAATGGCATCAAGAGACATTTAGCGGTAGATACTTTGGGATTTCCCTTCTTCACTCATTCTACTCGTGCCAATTTGTCTGATGATGCGGGATTATTGGAAATGCTGACTAAAAACATCAATTATTTCAAATCTAAACCAGTCAATATTGCTAAAATTACTATCCTGCTAGACAATGGATATCATCCAGAAAAACTAACTACCGAACTGAAGAAGGTTTATCCTGCCATAATGACTAAGATAAAATTTGAACTATCTCCCAAACCATCGAAGTTACAAAAGCAAGCTCTTGGTAAATCAGGATTTGTTCCTGTCAAAGCTAGATGGATAATTGAAAGAAGTAACTCTTGGATGGAAAGATGTAAAAGTGCCGAATGCACCGTACAGCAGACATTTGGATTTAAAATCCAAATTCTGCACGGCTTAG
>CAKZYI010000775.1 GCA_937884735.1 uncultured Pleurocapsa sp. | reverse complement strand
ACTGGGTAATCCATAGCGTTACTATTCCTATGCTGTTTGTTGCAGGATGGTTATATGTTAGCTCGGGGCTAGCTTACGACGCTTTTGGTACTCCTCGTCCTAACGAGTATTTTACTCAGGACAGAATTGAGTTGCCAGTAATTAGCGATCGCTTTGATGCTAAAGAGCAAATCAAAGAATTTAATCAATAAAAATTGAAAAAATAATTAGGTAAAAAAATATGACAGGCAATAGTCCTAATCAACCCATTTCTTACCCCATCTTTACTGTTAGATGGTTGGCAATTCACACTCTTGCAGTACCTACTGTATTCTTTTTAGGCGCGATCGCGTCTATGCAATTTATCCAAAGATAGGAGCTATCAAAAACCATGTACAAGCAGCCAAACCCCATTAGACAGCCAGTTGAACTAATCCGTACTTCCCTTTATTTGGGTTTGCTTTTAGTTGCTGTACTTGGCATTCTGTTTTCTAGTTACTTCTTTAACTAAAAAACTGGCATATCGACCGATTTAATTATTAACAGCAAATAGGAGATTTATAACAATGTTTGCAGATGGAAGAATTCCTTTGTGGATTGTTGCAACTGTCGCTGGCATGGGTGCTATCGCAGTTGTAGGTATCTTTTTCTATGGTGCTTATGCTGGTGTTGGCTCTGCGATGTAGAGTTAGATCAATATCAGATTACACTTAAAAAATAGAATAACACAGATATTAAAGACCGCCCAGTGTTCTTGCTCGGCGGTCTTTTTGTGGTTATTTTATGATTACTGTTTTATTTATGTTGATTGTTTGTCAAATAGTTTTGCAATATGTTTAAGCAACTGCTGTCAGTTTTTCTCGAATCCCGTTGTCCGTGTTGCAATCGCTCTTCTAAAGAATATATTTGTCAATACTGTATGTCAAAATTGTCCAACTGTAAATTCAAATCAAGAGATCGTCGTAGTTGGTGGGGAGAAATGCCTGTTTTTGCTTGGGGCAGATATGACGGACAGTTAAAAAGAGCGATCGCTTTAATGAAATATCACAATCATCCCGAACTAGGTATAGTTTTGGGAGAATTATTAGCTCAAGCTTGGTTAGAAAGTGATTTGGCTAAGTTGACAAAAGTTAGCGTAATTCCTATTCCTTTGCACCATCAAAAAATTAAGGAGCGAGGTTTCAATCAGGCTGAAAAAATTGCCCAAGGTTTTTGCCAATCAACAGGCTATAGTTTATCTCCTCAAGCTTTGATTAGAATTCGAGAAACCCAGGCAATGTTCGACTTAAGTCCAGAAGCAAGAATTAAGAACTTGCAAAGTGCATTTCGTTTAACTAAAAAATTACCCAAACATCCTGTGTTGCTATTAGATGATATTTATACTGTGGGAACAACCGTCAACGAATCAGCCAAAATTTTACGACGTAATAAAATCAATGTGATTGGTTCAGTTGTTGTGGCAAAAGCTAGTAGCTACTAGTAGTATTTAACTCAGGAATTTTCTAAATTTAAAATTAGTTTGTATTACATATATTTACATTCTTGCTAAAGCGGAAACTTTAGATAGCATTTCTGGCTTTAAACCTTTTAAATCTTCTAGGGTTAACCATCCTTCTTTTACTAAATTAGCAAAGTCAAACACAATACTAGAAGCATCGTAAGCATATTTGCCTTCTTTTTCATATCGTTTAGTACTTAATAGATCGTGTAATTACCATATATCTTCTATCTTGGTGATTGAGCTAGCGCGATCGCGAACATTGGCAATTAGGGCATTAGTTTCTCTTTGATAAGCTGTCTGTAAAGCTTTTTTGGCGATCTTTTCCTCTGTTTCAGACCATTTTAATTTACTCACTTGTAACATTAATAACGAAATTCAATTTAATACATTTTTTAACACGAGCACTATCATACTTCAAAACCGCGAGCAATAAATTGGACGAGGCTTTGAAGTTGTAAAATTAGCTTGTATTAAATACTCATTTAGCGAGCTAGTCTGAGTAATTCTTTAGGAGATGCAAGTAAATCAATCGCCACAAAAAATATTTGATTTTCAGAATCGATCAAAAATCTCCAAGACATATTCATACCCACACCAGCACCAAACCAAGGGGTTTGAACTTTGCCTGTGACTTTAATTTGGGTGTAGCCATCTTCTACAGGCTCTTCTACACCGCGTTCGGGAGCAAGCTTTAGATTAGGGCATTCTTCTTTAAAAAACTTGAGCACAGCATCTTTACCAACAATTGGCTTTTTGAAGGGAGGTTGCAGCGCACCATCAGTAGCAAACAATTTAATCAGCTCTTCAAAATCATTTGCGTTTAATAAATTAATGTAGTTCAATACTGTCGTGTTGGTTACACTTTCAATATTGACCTTGGTTCTTTTAGAAATTTCGGTGGGAGGAGCAACAGGTTCGCTGACACTTTGGAAATTGCCCATTTTGCCTGTATCAAAGCCCATATCTACTACTGTGTTACGTAATACGGTAATTTGCTGACCTGAATCTAATCCTTGAAGAGAAACCAAGACGGCATTAGCATTAGCAGAAAGTTTATAACCTTCAGGAATAGGCGCAACTACACCCTGCTCCATTAATTCCCCTAGTCTGTACCAAAAACCAAGCTTAATGTTGGGAGTCCAAGTTGCATAAGTACGACTAATAGGAGTGTCGGTACGATTGGCAAGGTCGCACATTACCTGAGATTGCTCTTGAAAGCCCATGGCTTTAATTGTATCAATAGTCGGTTCTGCAAACTGCATGTTGGCAGCTCCTGGAGCAGCAACAGTGATAGTCTTGCCCATTTCTAAGTAAGCAAACCAAATCCAGGCCAGTTGATCTTCGGCACTAAGCTGGTTGAATCTTGCTGTCAATGCTGGTACTGCGTCAGCCGACAATGTGTTAGAGGAAAATATATTACGGGCTGAATCAATAGTAAATGGCACAGATATTTCTCCGTTACTTTATTAAGTTCTGTAACGATAGTAGCAATATATGTAACAATATATTTATAAAACTTGACATTTTAAGATTTAGTTAATTTTTGAAGTCAAAAAAATATCCCTGTCTCATAGAAGGGAAGGGAAAAAATCAAGTATTTATATTGGTGAAATAAATGCTTGTGTAGCTTAAGATATCTATGCTTTATAAATCTAAAACGATCTTATTTGTTTTGGGTTTAGAGATACAGATCAAAACAGTTCCTTCATCGGGTTCTCCAGAAGGCTCTTCAAGATATTCTACTTCTCCTTCTTCTAGCTGACACATACAGGTTAAACATACTCCCTGACGACAGCTAGATTCAGGATTGATATTGTTTGCTTCAGCAAATTCTAATAGAGTTCCATCTTCTGGTGTCCAAGTCAAAGTTTTATCAGATTGAGTAAATACGACTTCGGCACTTTCTATATGTGCAGAGTTTTCTTGGGTGCTGCTGGTGGCTTTAGATTTACCCTTGGTTTTACCTCCGCCAAAGGATTCAAAAAATACCCGATCTTCTGGTACACCTAGTTCGTTTAATCCTTCCCTGATAGAATCCATAAATGGAGGAGAACCACAAAGGAAGTATTCTGCACTACTTGTACCATTATGAGTCGATTTGATTTGGGGAATAATAGTGTCGGCTAAAAGTTGCTTATCAGCATAACCTTGGCTATTGTATTTTCCTTCATCTTCAGGACGAGGACGACTATAGCGATAGTGGATATGGAGATTGGGGTATGAATATAAGTTGCTGATTTGATTTACTTCTTCACGACAGGCATGGTATTCTCCGTTGCGCGCACCATGAATAAACCATATGTGACGCTGGGGGTTATTTTGGGCAACTGCTTTTGCCATGGTAATCATGGGAGTAATACCAACACCGTTGCTGATTAGTACGGCAGGAATAGAATTATTTATTTCTAGGTAAAACTTGCCATTAGGGGGTTTGCAGGGAATAATCGAACCTTCTTGAATGTGATCGTGCATAAAGTTGGAGGCGATACCTGGTGGCACATCTAGTCCTTTGGGCGAGCCTTCTCGCTTGATTGATAGACGATAATAGTCTTGAGAATCTGGATAGTCTGAGAGGGAATAGGTTCGAATTATGGGACGATCTTGTTCGGGTATATCTAGCTTGATAGTTAAAAATTGACCAGGCTTAAAATCGGTTATTTTTCCCCCATCGACGGGTTGAAAATAGAAGGAGGTAATTTCTTTGCTTTCTGCTTCTTTTTTGACTATTTTGAAGTCTCGCCAATCTTTCCAAACATCATTTTTTAGATTGTCTTTTTTAGCCTGCTTGTCTTTAACAGTAGGATTTCCTTTGACTATTAATCCTACTCCTGCACCAGCGACAAAGGCTAACAGGGAAGCATATATACCAATTTTGTTGGCTGATTTATCTTGGGGATGGGGCAAACCAAGTGCCACAGCTGCAATTAAAATTATCATAGAGAATGAGGTGCTTGCAGCCGTGATACTTCTAAGCAAAGGGTTATTGATCTTACCGAGACTACTTAACATATTTTTGTTAGGGGCTTTATTTTGACGTTACCAATCAGAGAGATCGAGTCATTACATTATTTAGATCGATTTAATTTTTTGCTCTTTTAATCCTAAGATTTATTATTTTAACGTTTACTTTAACGTCGCGTAGCCAAAGGTAACGTTGAATTGTTCGCACCAAATAGCAACTGATTGATATCGGTTTATATCTAAATCTTGAGGAAGTTGATAACGTTGTGAACCTTGAAAGGCTTGTAGTTTGCCTAAACTAACATAATCTCCTTCTTGTACTTTGGCATTGACAGTAGAAGAGTTATGTAAAATAAGCTTAAGATCTGGGCCTCGATCTGTTTTGAAATTTGAGCTGATTTCTAAATATTTGATACCATTTTCTTCAATAAGATTAACTTGACCTCGAGTAGGGTGATCTACTCCGATAAAGCTACCCTGGCTAGCTTTAGCAGCTAGCGATAGGCTATTGTCAGAAGTTTTTGGAGAACTAGCTACATATTTGCTGATGGTATTAGCATTCACTGAAGTAGAGATACCCAATACTAGAGCCAAAATTATGGTAAAAGATAAACGTTTCATCATTTGTTTTCCTCATTAATCTACTTTCTTTAGTCTGATAGACAAGAATTAATTCTGGCTGAGTGATTAATGAGATTCGTCCTTAAAACAGATGAAATTAGATTTAGCGTAATTCTGGTATTGACTCACATTTATCAAGTGTTTCTAATCTATCCCAGTTGAGAACTCTGGGGTTATTTAAAATTTGAGCGATCGCCATTTTGTTTTGACAACCAATTAAAATTACCGCAACTTTACAAGCAGAGAAAAAGTCTATTAGGTTTTGTAGAGTGTCTTGGGGATGGAGATGGCAATCATCAATAAGAATCATTTTTAATTCTGCATCTTGAATGGTGCTAAACAGAGATTGTTGCGAACTTAGTTGACGATTACCCAATTTGGAGGCTAATTCTTCTCCCAAAGTATTTAAGAATTCAACTGCATTTTCTTCAGGAAAAGCTTGATAATAAATTACGGGAGTTTTGAAATTGCGATCGCAACTTTCGATAAAATCTTGAATGACAC
>CAKZYI010000774.1 GCA_937884735.1 uncultured Pleurocapsa sp. | reverse complement strand
TCATCTCTGATACGTCGATGAATCATATTGTGGGGATGGTAGTCAGATAATGCTCCAACAATTGCTCCACAAGCATGACGGGGTTCTCGCCAAGGAGATTCACGAGTCTTGCCGTAAATGCGCTTGTCTTTTTCTTTTAATCTTCCTACATGGGTTTTGAGGTCAATTGCGACCAATACTATTGACTGGGGATTTCCTTCATAAAGCTTTCTACGCAAAGGCTCATCCATTTGGTGAGCAACAGTAACATGAGCCAAAGTAGCTCCATTATCCGTACCGCCACCTGCGGGGAAAAATGCCTCTAGTTTTAACTCGCCAATTTCTGATAAAGTAGCAAAACGGGAAGCTACAACGTCTCTATAACGCTTAGTAACTTCTCCTTGGTGAATGCGATCGCCACAGTTAGTATAGGCTAAGGTAGTAACTACACTAGGCAAACTTAAATCCGCTCCGCAAATATGCATGTCGGTCGGACTAGCAGCCGCAAACTGTAGTTCGTCTCTCAATAATTGCAATCCATTAATCAAAGCATAGCGATCGCTCACTATTTCATTAAGATAGTTATGATAGGCATTCCTTTCCATACCAAAGCTGGCAGGAAGACACCAAAATTGATCGATTCGTTTTTGAGCAGATTTTGCGTCGAAGGGAATAGACATAAATTTCGTCTAGTTGGAAAATGTGCAGGATGCCGCAATAAATAGGATTCAATTAGAACTTTACTGATTCATGTATCCAGTTTAATTCCTGTATGGAAAAACACACACTTATTTCAATCAACAAATGTCATGTCAACCTCTTTAAAGTTCGAGAATCTTAGGTTTATTAAAACTAGATATGTATTCTTGTGGTTGTTATTGTTTTACTTTGCGTTCACTAGTCTTTATGGTCTTCTTCAGCAGTTTGTAACTTTTTTGCCTGGATTTGAAGATCCTATAGTTAATCAAATTCTCTATTCTTGCAGTTTTATTAGCCTTTGTTTCTATCTCATACAGGAATTACGCCAGTCTGAAATTAACGTTGAACATATATTTGGTAATTTGCGCCCTAGTTATCGCTGGCTGCCACTTTTGGGCTGGGCAATTATGTTTCTTTTGTTTTCTGTAGGTGCTGCACTAATATCGTTTCGTGGTTTATCTCTAGTTGCGCCTGAATTTCATGAATCTTTTATGAAATCTATAGCAGAGCAAGAATCCAGAGAATCTGCTGTTCCCATAATCAATCAATGTTGGCAAACTGTTAACTACGTAGCTGTAGCACCAATTACTGAAGAATTTATTTTTCGGGGTACGATTTTACACAGATTAGCGATGAAATGGAATCTTCCTGTAGCGATCTGGATATCTTCAATAATTTTTGGCTTGCTCCATCCAAATCCCATTGGTATTTCGGCAGTGGGAGTTGCTTGGGCATTGTTGTATATCAAAACTAGAACTTTGGTAGTTCCTATTATTGCTCACTGTATGAATAATGCAATTGTTGTTTTGGTAGAGTTTGGATCGGCTTGGCTTCAACACAGTAATCCTAATGAAATAACTAACAATATGACAGGGGATGAATGGATAGCTGGTTTATTGCTTGTTGCCTTGTCACTTCCTTTTATTGTTGTGTTTATTTATCGTCGCTTTCCTGCCAAAGATGCATCTCTTCCTTATTTTGCTAATCACTCTAAAGCAATATAGCAGGGAGCACTAGCAGTATTCTAAGGGAATTAAAAACTATTAGTGCTCGGCAAGATTATAGCCAAGAGTTTCAAATCAAAATAAAAGATTCAATGGCAGTTTTAGGTAACTTATCTCTGGGTCATTGTTGAACCAGAGATCTGGAAAAAGCTTAGTTAATGACATAAAAGATAAAAGATGATTGCCTATATTTCTTCTCCAAGAGAAAACGCAGGAAAATCCTCCCGCATAAACTCAGGTATAAAGATATCTATCTCATTGTCAGCAGCAAAATCATCCCCAATGCCAATACCGAGATCGATGTCTTCAAATTCTCGAATAGTATCTTGGTCGCGAAAAATACTAATGCTCACTGTGGCAGTGTCAGTATTGCCATCACTATCCTCAATAGTATATTCAAATCTTTCATAAGCGATCGCGCTACTGCCACCAGAAAAGGAATCAAATGCCCCATTAGGGTCGTATTCAAAATTTCCATCTCCATTATTAATTACTATCCCCAGAGTCGAACTAGCATCAAAGTCTACGACTGTTAAAGAGTCGCCGTTGGGGTCACTATCATTTTCTAAAACTTTGGAAGTAGTAATTGGCTCATCGATATTACCAACATAGTAGTCATTGGCAGCGTTGGGAGCATCACCTGTGATATTGGTTAGTACTATTAGCCCTTCACCACCAATACCTGCCAGATCTAATCTGCCATCTCCATCAAAATCTCATCTTTAAAGAACGTATTTAAAGGATTTTCTAATTTTTTAATTCACATTAGACGTACTATTGATATTTATGTATGGTTTTATAAGATTATGTAAGTTCAAATAGAAGTAGATCGATAATGAGTTAAAAGAAATAAGTTCATCCGAACTAAAAAGGCGATAGAATAAACAACGGCAAAGCTTTTCTATCTCTTGATATCTAATTACTAATGTCCGATTTAATCTTTTTTTGGCATCGTCGCGATTTAAGAATTTCTGATAATCTAGGATTGACAGCAGCTACAAAGAAAAGCACTAAAGTAATTGGTGTTTTTTGTTTGGATAGTAATATACTCGATCGCGATAATGTTGCACCAGCCAGAGTTACCTATATGATTGGCTGTTTGCAAGAATTACAGGATAGTTATCAAAAGCTTGGTAGTCAATTAATTATTATCCAAGGCAAACCCGAAAAAGATATTCCTCTTTTGGCTGAATCTCTTCAAGCCGAAGCAGTCTACTGGAATCGGGATGTGGAACCCTATGGAAGAGAGCGCGATCGCAATGTTGCAAAAGCTTTAAAAGAAAAAGGCATAGAAACCAACAGCTTTTGGGATCAGCTACTCCATCCTCCTGGGGAGATACTGACCAAATCTTCTGATTCGCCCTATAAGGTTTATACTCCCTTTTGGCGTAGCTGGAGCGAACAGGATAAACAAAGTGTTACCCCAGAAATAGAGCAGCTAAAAGGTTTAAGCAAAGACGAATTGGAAACGGCAACGAAATCTGGTGCAGTTGATTTACCTACGGCTAAAGATTTGGGCTACGAATGGGAATATCCTTTGTTGCTTAACCCTGGAGAAGCCGCAGCCCAAGAAAAACTAGAAGAATTTTGCGATCGCACTATCTATTGTTACGATGAAGAGCGTAATTTTCCTTATGTTGATGGTACATCTGGGCTTAGTGCCGCACTTAAGTTTGGTGCCATTGGTATTCGTACAGTATGGCAAGCAACTGTAGATACTGCTGAAAATTGCCGTAGTGATGAAGCTAAGTCGGGAGTTATAACTTGGCAAAAAGAATTAGCCTGGCGTGAATTCTACCAACACTGTATGTTTTTCTTCCCCGAATTAGAAAAAGGTGCATACCGCGACGAATTTAAAGATTTTCCTTGGGAAAATGATGAAGCTAAATTTCAAGCCTGGTGTGAGGGCAAAACGGGATATCCCATTGTCGATGCAGCCATGCGCCAGTTAAATGAAAGTGGATGGATGCACAACCGCTGTCGTATGATCGTTGCCAGTTTCTTAACAAAGGATTTGATTATTGACTGGCGTTGGTGCGAGAAATACTTTATGCAAAAGCTCTTTGATGGCGACTTATCCGCTAATAATGGTGGTTGGCAATGGAGTGCTTCTAGCGGTATGGATCCCAAACCACTGCGTATTTTTAATCCTGCATCCCAGGCTGCTAAATACGACCAAGATGGGGAGTATATTCGTCAGTGGCTACCTGAAATTAGCTCAATGGATACAGAATACTTGGTTACGGGTAAAATACCAGAATTGGAAAGGGCTAGCTATGATTATCCCCAGCCCATTGTCGATCTTAAAGTGCAGCAGCGTAAGTTTAAGGAGCTGTACAAAGAGCAGAAAAGTTAAAGTTGCTTAGAAAAATCAGTCAGTTAGCTTTGCTTAATTTAGCCGAAAACTTGGCATCATAAATACCATCAGACCAATTTTTTGCCTCTTTAACTTGTTTAACAGTTAAATTTTCTACGCCAAAGAATTTGGTTTTTTGTAAATTAGCATCTGTCAGTAGACACTCATTGAAATTAACGTCGCCAAAGTAAGCCTGAGCTAGATTTGCTCGGACAAAGTTTGTACCGATAATGTTTGCGCCGACAAAATCTACCTCTTGTAAGTTAGCTTCGATCAAATCAGCATAACTAATGTTTGCACCTGTTAGCTGACTATTATTCAGATTAGCATTGGTCAATTTTGTTTCTACCAAATTAGCGTGACTCAAATTAGCAGAAAACAAGTTAGAATTAATAAAATCTACTCAAGATAAAAAGGCATTGCATAAGTCTGCTAATTCTACATTAATGACTCGTATATCTG
>CAKZYI010000773.1 GCA_937884735.1 uncultured Pleurocapsa sp. | reverse complement strand
TTTAAGATTGCAAGCTTTAGCAATGTGAATTGCCTGTATCACTTCTGTTAATCCCCCTGCCTTCATTATTTTCAGATTAACTCCCGCTACAGAATCGGCTAGACGAGGAATATCTGCGCTATCAAAGCAACTTTCATCAACGAATATGGGTAAAGGCGACTGTTCGGACAAAGCTCTTAATTTGCTATCTTCAACTACGGCTAAGGGCTGCTCAATATATTCTACACCTTGTTTTGCTAGCCATTGAGCCATTGATATGGCATCATCAAATTTCCAACCACCATTAGCATCTACCATTAGTCTGGTATGGGGGGCGACACCACGAATTGCAGCAAGCATCGCTTTGTCGGCTTCAATCCCTTGTGGACTCCCTAGCTTTAGCTTAATCATTTTGACATCTAGAGTGTCTTGCCAATCTTTTAGCCTTTTGACCGCATCTTCTGGGGTACTAATACCAATAGTTACCGAAATAGGTACAATGAGGTCTGGATTTAAGCCCCATATTTTCCATAGAGGTAAATTAGCTTTTTTGCCCAGCCAATCATAGAGAGCCATATCTATCGCGGCTTTGGCTGCACTTGATATTCTTGCTCGTTGTAATTCCAGCCTTATTTGCTGTCTTTCTATAGGATGATACTGCTCTAGCTGAGGGATGACTGCTTCTAATTCTGCCAATAGCTTGGATGTGTTTTTTGGTTTGCTTTTATCAACCGAAAAAGGTGATGCTTCCCCCCATCCTTCAATATTTTCTTCTTTTAAACGCAACCAAACATTAGTAGTTTGTGCTGTTGTCCCACGACTAATTTTCAACGCAAATTTTTTATGAACAGTAAAAGTCTCAACTGTTATTTTCATACTGCTTTAATCGCTACTTACTCTTTGCCACTTAAGCATAATTGAGGGCGTATACACCAATAAACCAAGCTGCCGAATAAAGGAGTGAGGGCAATTGCCCAAAAAAGCTTAATATCTTTGATTCCTCGACGCTCCATATCATCTTTCAAGATAGCAGCGGGTAATAATAAAGACAATATACAAAAATCGATGCTCATTACATGAACAAATTGACTGTTGTGCCATTGAGTAACAAAGTCTGACCAGTCGCCATTAATTAAACCCCAGACAAAAAAAGCTAATACTGATATAAAAGAGATGATTGCCATTAGACGAGAGTCAAGCACTTTGAGCAACAGGCCTTTTTCTTTTTGCCAAGCAGTATCGGGGTTGCGGAATGCAAAATAAGGCAAGAGAGCAAATGCACCCAAGCCAAAGGAAGTAATAAAAAATGGGTAAGGAGATAGCTTCTGATCTTTGCTATCAAATAGAATAAAAGCTCCGTAAACCCAGGGTAAGATCCCCATTATAAAGAAAATAGCGATAATAATCGGGTTTATGCCATTCCATTCAATAATAGACATGTTGATAATTAAATCCAAGTCTTGTTGAAAAGCTTCAGGATTAGAAGATTTAACCTTGGCAATAGTAAAAATTACGCTATAAATTACTAAAATAAACCAAATTAAGCCAAAAACGATTTTACGAACGGTCATTATATGTTTTATATTTATTTACTTAATTAAATAGTATCAATTTAGCTCTTTGTTCACCCATCAATTTCTAAATAGATTTTTACTCTTTACCCTTTAACTTTTTTCCTTTACCCTGGGAACATTTGTAAGCGATCGCACTTTTTATGTAAGTTTCAATATGTATCGTTTGACGTGGATATTTTTGTTCTGCTTAATTGTAATTACTGGATGTAAGCCATCATCTAAAAAAACAGCCCATTTGTCTCAAGATGAATTTATTCAAGCTTATTTTAATCATCGAGAAACTGGAAAAAAAACTTACACTGATATTTATCGCAAAATAAAACGCGGTGGAGACGATTTAGAAGCAATAATCATCAAAGAAATAGCAACAGCCAATTCAACTATTGACTTGGCAGTGCAGGAACTAAATTTGCCGTTAATTGCTCAAGCTTTGGTCAAAAGACATCGTTCAGGAGTTAAAGTTAGAGTTATTTTAGATAATAATTATAGCCGTGCCTTAAGCGACCTAAATCGGCAAGAAATTAATGAACTAAATCAACGTGATCGCCTTAAATATAATGAATTTTTCAAATTAGTTGACCAAGATCAAAATAACATACTCAGTGAGTCAGAAATATCTAGAGGCGATGCTTTGGTTATTTTAGATAATGCTGGAATACCTGTAATTGATGATACTATTGATGGCTCGAAAGGTAGTGGTTTAATGCACCACAAATTCATGGTTGTAGATGGTAAAACTACCGTTACTGGCTCTAGCAATTTTACTCTCAGTGGCATTCACGGCGATTTTCATAATTTGGCAACTCAGGGCAATGTTAATCATCTATTACGGATAAATAATCGAGATGTAGCTAATTTATTTATCCAAGAATTTGAATACATGTGGGGTGATAATAAATTTGGTGGAACTAATAGTAAATTTGGCTTGGCAAAACCATGGAGAACTCCCCAATCTGTTACTTGGAATAATACCAAAGTTATCGTACAGTTTTCTCCTATTTCTAGTAGCAAACATTGGGACTTTAGCAGCAATGGTTTGATTGGCAAGACAATTAATAATGCTAATAATTCAATTGATTTAGCTTTGTTTGTTTTTACCGATCAATCAATTGCTAATATATTGCAACAAAAGCAAAAAGGAGGAGTTAAAATCAGCGGGGTTTTTGATGCGAGTTTCGCCTTTCGTTACTACAGTGAGGTCTTAGATTTATTAGGAGTTAGCTCATACTATCGCTGTAAATTAGAAGCCAATAATAATCCCTGGACACAGCCGTTAGATTCTATTGGTGTAGCCAATACAGAAAAAGGAGATAAGCTTCACCATAAATTTGCGCTGATCGATGGACAAACTGTCATATCAGGCTCTCATAATTGGTCGCAAGCAGCTAATTATATCAATGATGAAACATTATTGATCGTTAATAACTTCACTCTCGCTCAACATTTTGAACGAGAATTCGAGCGTCTTGCCCAATCAGCTTCCTGGAAACTCCCTCCCAAGGTTAAATCCAAGCTAGAGCAACAATACCAAGACTGCCAGTGAATGTTGCTCGGTGACTTAGATTACTTACTTCTAAAAGTATTCAGGCGAACATTATAAGAATAAGCATAAATATTTATTGACATTAATTATTGATTAAGGTTTATAATCGTCAAAAGATAATTAATTGATTTTTATTCTCAATAGTTAAATTAACAACCTTGGTTTGAGGCACTTAAATATAGTAAGGAACTAAATAAACATGAATGATAGCGATCGCACAAAGCAAGAAAACAAGCAAGCAGAGTCCCCTCTATCTATACCTAGCCGCATTGTCGAGGTAAAATGGTCTTGCCGATGGGAAGTTTTTCGTCGCCTTCAAGCTTTGGGTATTCAGTGTAAATGTTCCACCAATGAGCCTTTGCTTGTCTATTTACACAGCCCAACTACCATCATTCAAATCTGGAGTGTCTTAAGACAATGTGGCGCGTCTCGTCGCAATTTAATCGATTGGCTAGATAACTGCTGGGAAACAGAAAGTAATCCTGACTACCGCTTTGGCAATCGCTAATCACAAAGTAAAAAGAAATAATATGTAATTAGCTTATACTACTTAAAAATTAATTTTTGACAAGATATAATTGATTTTTAATTTTCTCAAGGAGAATAATGAATAAGAAATTACTGACTACTTTAGGTTGTTCTGGTTCTGTGGCATTATCATTACTCGGAGCTAGCTCAGTACATGCAAAGGAATACGTTTTTACTGCTCCAGAATTAGACACTTCAGTTGCCGAAATTCCCCAAAGTGACGAAGACTATCCTTTTTTTGGCTGTAGCTGTAGTGCATACGATGCAGAAACCGCAGCAGAATTAGATAGAGAAGGAGATAAAGCGATCGAACTTTATGGCTGTGATTGTGCTGGACATAGAAATATGGTGCGTAGTCTTAATTCCCAGCTGCCTACAGGAAGCTAATCAAATCAATTGGATCATGGTAAATCTCAATAAGATAGTTTGAAGGCGACGATAAAAGGTCACCAAAATAGATTAGTTATGAATGTTGGCATAGTGGAATATTTGTTTCTCAAACAAAAACATAAAACCCCTATGTCTTCCTTATCTAAGATCTACTTGTGTCAGGAATATGGCATTGAAGGAGATATCAATAGCGATCGCACGAGTCCCAGACAAATTTTACTTGTCGATGCCAACGACACAAATAAACTATCTATTGCACCAGGAGAATTGAGAGAAAATATTGTTCTAAAAGAAATAGATTCAGCTATTTTCAAGCCAGGGGCAAAACTTACTTTTTCCAGTGGTGCAGAAATAAGACTTACCTTTTACTGTGAGCCTTGTAAGAGAATATCCCATCTAGTTGATTCATTACAAAGCATTGAAAGAAAAAGAGGTATTTTAGGGGTTGTAGTCACAGAAGGAAAAATTATCAAAGGCGATCATGTAGTAATTAAACCTAATTATTTTCCTCCACTATCAGAAATACCCTACCAACGTTTTCTTCAGTTGGTCAACAAAATTCCCCCTGGAAAAGTCATTACCTACAAGCAAGTTTTAAAAAGTATTGGAGTTGACCGAAGCTACTATCGAGTAATGCCGCTCTATCTAAAAAAAGCTCCTACAGGCTATCCTATACATAGAGTATTAAATTCTCAGGGTCAAACTATATCCCATATTTCTCAACATCGAGCAAAATTAGCAGCAGAAGGTGTTGAAGTGTCTGTTAAACAAACCTCTGTTGAAAAAAGCAATAATCACTATATATCTTTAAAAGACTATGGTTGGCAAAGCCCCAGCATTTGTTAAAACATAGATGCGATCGCCGTTTTCAATTTAGATAAATCCATACATCATGCAATTCTCTGTTCGAGCTTGGCAAAACATTGGCAAAGTTTACCAAAATATCTTAGAAATGCCCTTTGTCAAAGAGCTTGAAGCAGGCTCTTTGGACAAGCAAATATTTCAGCATTACATGATTCAAGATGGTATTTATTTGGGCGAATTCGCTCGCGTCTTGGCTATCATCTCAGCCAAAGCACCACAACCTGACATACAGCTGCAATTTGCCGAAAGTGTTAGAGAAGCTATTGTCGTCGAGAGGATGCTCCATGAAAGCTTTTTTGCCGAATTTGGGATCAAAGTCCAGGATGCTTTGGCAACAAGTCCTTCTCCCACCTGTTTGAACTATACCAATTTCTTAATTGCCACTGCTTATCAATTTGATTTTGCGATCGCAGTAGCAGCAGTTTTGCCCTGCTTTTGGATTTATCTAGAAGTAGGAAAACATATTTATCAACAAGCAAATAGTAAAGCTAACCCTTATCAAAAATGGATTGATACCTATATCGATGCTGATTTTGAAGCTTCGGTTAACTATGTGATTCAAATAGCAGATCGAGAAGCAGAACAAGCTTCAATTAAACAGTTAGAGTTAATGGAGCGAGTTTTCTATCGCGCATCTCAACTTGAATGGATGTTTTGGGACAGTGCATATCATCTAGAACAGTGGAAAATCTGAACCAAACACCTCTAGGGCAATTAATTATTTTCCTAAAGTCAACTCTTCGCTCTTGCCTAAAATACCTTGAGGTAGCCATACCATCAAGACCATCAAGATCAAGCCAATTACCATGACGCGAAATGCTCCTTCCTCCGAGCTACTAAACCACCCTAGTTTAGGCAAATAAAAGCGGGTTAGAGCATCATACGCCCAAAAAATGATTGCGCCCAAAATTGCCCCAGGGTTTTTCCCTGCGCCCCCCAAGACTACCATTGTCCAAACATTAAAGGTAATCAAAGTTTGGAAATTACTCGGATAAATAGTCGTCAATTGCCAGGCATAAAAAGCTCCAGCTAAACCAGCGATCGCTCCCCCTAACATAAATGCCTGAAGTTTATACCAAAAGACATTTTTACCCAATGCTCTGGCTATTTCTTCGTCTTCTCTAATGGCTTTGAGGACTCTTCCCCAAGGAGATTGCACCAGTAGCTCTAAACCCCAGTAAACAACTGCCACGGCAACTAATACGAGTAACATCAACCCTGCTTTATAATTATAGTTAAGAAGGGCAGCACACCCGTTGATGTATACAGTCAAAATTACTCCTAGCCCCAGAATTCCCCAAACAACGAACTAAATTACGATGTAGGGTTTATAGAATTTCCCAAGAATCTCTTTTAATTACCGCCATTGCGCTCGCACGCCGATCCATAGTTGCCAAGCCGCAAATATCGCCAAAAAAGTTAAAACACCAATTAATAAATATTTTTGCCATAAGTTTGGCTCAAAACGATCTAGAGGAAGGGGAAAGCGTTGTATACCAAAAGAACCTTTAGTCAGCCATTCCTCGTTAAGAGCAATCAAGCGCAATAATTCGGAAACGCCAATCGTTACGATCGCTAAATAGTCCTCCCGCAAACGCAGAGTAGACATGCCAATCAATAGTCCCAATAAAGCTGCGATCGCAATACCAGCAATAATAGCCAAGACTAAAGGGACACCTTGAGAACTTAATAAAACTGTTGTATAAGCCCCAACAGTCATAAAAGCTACATGACCAAAGTTAATTAGCCCTCCATAACCCCACTGTAAATTTAATCCCAAAGCAAATAGGGAATACAATCCTACATATATTGTGAGAAAAACTAAATATCCAACCATTGATGTTTTATACCGCTAAGTCCACTGTCGCAGCGATTGTAACCTAGTTAAATATTTTATATCCAACAAGTCACATTATTTAATACGCCCAGTGTGAATTAAATAATGTACGGAATAGCTTCTAAATTAAGCAATCACGTAAATCAAAGTAGAAATAATATCTTATTGAATAGCCTTGAAAGCCAATGGCTAAAGGCTAAAGGCTAAAGGCTAAAAGCTAAAGGCTAAAGGCTACGAACTAATAATCTCTCAACGAAGCTAATTCACACTAGGCGTTTAATAGCTTACACAACACTATTGCGATAATTTTAAAGCAACAATTAAGACTCCGAGAAACATTTGCACTTATTTCTCGTCAAAATTACTGAAGCGCAATATTAATTATAAAAAATTTTTTGAAATATTTTCTTGCGCCCATAATATTTTAAATTGCTCATCTTCTAAAATTTCAGGAACTAAAAACAGTGTTATTTCAACCCATGAAACCTTTAAACAATTATTTTAAGTCTTTAGTTTCTTTTGCAGGTTTATCTGGCTTAGTAGTAACAAGTATTGCCCATGCCAGCAGTGCAAAAGCTTTACCCTCAAGCAATCTAAGTTTTGATACTGTTCAACAGTTACGTCAAGTTATTTCTCAAACCAATCAACCACCAGAAGTAATTATAAATTCTCCTGGTTCTGTTCCTCCCCCACCATCTACAACTGCTCAAAATGTCGATACGAGATTTAGCTGTCAGTTAGTTAATGGCGAATACACAGTCATGTATTCTCCTGAAAGTCAGCCAAATCAGTCATATCCTTGGGCAATTCCTACCGAATTAGGTGGTGGATGGACTCCTCAAAGACGTTGTGATGCCATTACAGCACGCTTTGAAGAATACCGTGGAGAAGGACTATTAGAGTTAGCTACAGGAACAGAAAATGGCTACGATACAATCTGCGTCACTACTCAATTAGATCCCTCAGATTGTAAATTAATCTTGACTGTTCCCCCTGGACAAGATCCAAATCTGACTCGCGACTTAATTTTTGACAATTTATTGGTTGCAGATGATGGACAACAAACTCAAGGTGTATATACGTTTGGAGACAGCCAATCTAGGGATGATATTTTAGGTGAAGTTGAAGGTTTATTAGGCGGTGGATCTGATAAAAAGAAAACAAACAGAACTTCTGGGGGAAATATAAATCTCAGACCATTTCTAGATCCAGCAGATGGTGGTACGGGTCAACAGCTAACCAATAGTAATTCTGTCACTCCCAGACGCAACAATAGCGATCGCAAACCAGCTTTATTTCAATGAAAGTAATACTTGAGTATTACTAGAACATGATAAAAAGAGCCTGGAAAATAAGAATGATTTATTTTAATGATTTGCTGGTCTTCTGGGCTTTATATATTTGAAATTAAGACTGTAGGAAATGTACAAACTATACGATTTTCTTCCTTCTGGTAATAGCTATAAAGTTCGTTTATTGCTCAATCTCTTGAATATTGATTATGAAAGAATTGATGTCAATATCTTAAATCAAGAAACTCGAACTCCAGAGTTTTTAGCCAAAAATCCCAACGGTAGAATTCCCTTACTAGAAATTGCTTCAGGTAAATTTATAGTGGAATCAAATGCAATTCTGTATTACCTTAGCCAGGGAACAAAATATTTTCCTCAAGATAAATATGCCCAAGCTCAAGTAATGCAGTGGCTTTTTTTTGAACAGTATAGTCATGAACCCTTTATTGCTACTGCCCGCTATTGGATCGCTATCCTTAAACAACCTGAAAAAAACCCAGAACAGCTCAAGTATAAACATAGATTGGGTAATGCTGCTCTAAAAGTGATGGAACAACATTTAAGCAGCCATAATTATTTTGTAGGAGAAACTTATACTATTGCTGATATCTCTCTTTATGCCTACACTCATGTAGCAGATGAAGGAGGATTTGATTTAAAGAAATATCCTTTGATTATTGCTTGGCTAAAAAGAATCAAAGAGCATCCTCAACATATACTCATTAGCGATCGTGGAAAATAAACTAAAAAGTTAGAAATTTTTTAACCTTTTTTTTGCGATCGCCTTAATCTCATACAGTATCTTAGTATTAAGACAATCGCGCTTCAATCCTTATTCTTCAGGTTCTACCCATCTATCATCTGATTTAATTAAATTAATTAATTCCTCAACTCCTTGCTCTTCAGGCACTTTTTTAATCTCTTCTTTGCCACGATACAAGGAGATATAGCCTGGCTGTTTGCCAACATAACCATAGTCAGCATCCGCCATTTCTCCAGGGCCATTTACAATACAGCCCATTACGGCAATATCCAATCCTGTAAGGTGCTTGGTAGCCTCGCGAACTTTGTGCAAAACCTCCTCTAGGTTGAATAAAGTACGACCACAAGAAGGGCAAGCAACATACTCTACCATTGTTTTGCGTAGTCCCAAGGCCTGCAAGATGCTGTAGCAGACAGGGATTTCTTTTTCAGGAGATTCAGTTAAAGAAACACGAATGGTATCGCCAATTCCCTGCGCCAAAAGAGTACCAATCCCCGCAGTAGATTTAATCCTGCCATACTCACCATCTCCTGCCTCAGTGACCCCCAAATGCAGAGGATATTCCATCCCCAACTCATTCATTCTCTGCACCATTAGCTTATAAGCAGCCAGCATTACAGGAACGCGGGAAGCCTTAAGGGATAGAACAAGATTATAGAACTCAAGGGATTCACAGATCTTGATAAATTCCAATGCCGACTCTACCATTCCTTCTGGAGTATCTCCATAAGTAAAGAGCATTCTTTCGGACAAAGAACCGTGATTGACTCCGATACGCATTGCTTTTCCCTGATCCCGTAGAGAAATTACCAGAGGTTCCAAAGTTTCGCGAAT
The DNA here is from genome assembly GCA_937884735.1 of uncultured Pleurocapsa sp. GTDB lineage: Bacteria > Cyanobacteriota > Cyanobacteriia > Cyanobacteriales > Xenococcaceae > Waterburya. Next base: position 433 of record CAKZYI010000773.1, on the reverse strand, counting down.
TTTATTCCCAATTTCGGCAAATTCAGCAGGAGTATATTCAGTGCGATCGCTTTTTGGTTTTTCAAATACATATAGCCCAGGATTAATTCTTACTTTATCAACGTGCTTGGCAACCTCTAGAGCAATTTTCATGCCATTGTGATGCACGTCAGCAACCAAAGGGACTTTTTGATAAGTATCTGCCAGTCTTTGCTTGATCTGTGCTAAAGCTTTAGCATGAGCCATACTGGGTACAGTTACCCGAACAATTTCACAACCAATTTCATGCAAACGACGAATTGCTGCTACTGAACCTTCTACATCCAGAGTATCTTCATTAATCATCGACTGCACTACCACAGGATTTCCACCACCGATAGTTATGTCTCCAACTCGAACAGGGCGAGTCTTACGTCTATAGATAGTAGTATCAAAAGCTGATGTATTATTAGTA
>CAKZYI010000772.1 GCA_937884735.1 uncultured Pleurocapsa sp. | reverse complement strand
ACGATGGATTTGCAACAGCGCAAAGCAAAGCTTGTTGAGAAAGCTACAAAAGAGGTAGTTGAAGAAGCTTTAGCTAAAGCTTCTGTATTAGTTCGTTGAACATCGAACATTTATCATTAAACATTGATCTGTTTATAAAATGCGATCGCATCTATATTTAGTTCTGCCATAAAATAACCGCATGTATTTCATGAAAACGACAATTTGTGATGTTATACCAGTGAAGTATAAAACTTAAAACTGGCAAATAATGACTTAATTTACAATCAAGGAATTAAGCAATAATAAATACTACAGTGTTGGTTCTTCACCCCAGATATCTGGAGATAATGTAGTTTGGACTGCTCGCGATTTTCAAGGAAAAAAGCAGATATTTTTATACAACGGAAAAGAAACTATTCAGCTTACTTACAAAAATGCGAGCAACATATCTCCCAAAATTGACGGAAAGAAAATCGTTTGAGAAAAACTCAGTTTTAATTAAGATGAACCATCAACAAGTGTCATGTTAGCTAGTGTTAAGGAAGATTCAGCATCATTAACACTTCCACTAGATCGCAACTACAAAACGATCGCCTCTTCAACGATAATTATTTTGGGCTTAATTTCTCTGTATCTATTAAAAAAGTTTTTCTTTAAGTAACAAGTATTAGATTAAGGTTATATAAGTATTTTATTTTGAAGGCTAATAGCTAATAGCGTGCGCGTGGAGCGCACCGACAACGCTTCGCGTTGGCGACGAACTCCAGTTCGTGCTAGTGGCTGCGAAAAGGTAAATTCTCAACGAAGCTAACTAATACTGTACGTTATGAAAGCAATTATTATTTTCGATATTGACGGGGTAATTCGGGATGTAGGTAATTCCTATCGAAAAGCGATCGCCGATACCGTAGAACACTTCACAGAGGGCGGCTGGCGACCAACTATGGAGGACTTGGATAATCTAAAATCTGAGGGTATTTGGAATAATGATTGGGAAGCATCACAGGAATTAGCCTATCGTTATTTTGAGGCGCAGGATAAGGCTCGCCAAGAGGTTGGGTTAGATTACGAGCGCATTGTCGAATTTTTTCAAGAGCGTTACCGTGGGAAACATCCAGAATTATTTGACGGTTATATTGCCGATGAACCTTTATTAGTATCTTCTAGTTATTTTGAGCAATTAAGTAATAATCAGATTAGTTATGGATTTTTTAGCGGTGCAACTAGAGGTTCGGCAGAATTTACGATCAAACATCGCCTAAAGCTAGACAATTCAATATTAGTAGCAATGGAGGATGCACCAAGCAAACCAGATCCAACGGGAATGTTTGATGCTATTTCTAAAATCGAATCAACTCCTAATAATATTCCAGCATTTTATTTAGGAGATACGGTTGCAGATATGTATACAGTGGCAAAAGCGAAGGAACTCAAGCCAGAAAGAAAATGGGTCGCCATTGGTATTCTTCCTCCCCACGTGCAAGTCTCCCAGACAAGAAAAGAAGACTATGCGCAAAAACTGATGGAAGCAGGGGCAGAAATTGTTTTGAGTAATGTAGAAAAACTCGACATTCAATTAATCGACGAACTTACTAGTAGCTAACTTCTATTTAAGTAATATTCTCCTCTGGGAAATAAATCGGTATTTACTTTTGCCGTTAAATCGCTTTCGGCTTGAGAATAGGTTTTTACGGCTGCGGATTTAACATCTTGGCGAACTTTGGCTACGTCAATGCCAATCTTATCTTCCATGAAATCTATAACTTGAGGTAAGTTTAATTTCGTGAGTAGCTTCTTTTTATCAAATTCTACAGGGCGATCGCTCCCTACTAAAATCCAAAGATTCTTACTTTTACCTAAACCAATACTAGTAACGTGGGGAAATACACTAAGCATAGTTTCTTTTGTCCCAGCACCAACATTCCACTCGACAAAAAAGCCACCAGGTTTTAATTTAGACTGCACTTGGCGGAAAAATTCTTGAGAGTATAACATTCCTGCCCGCGATCGCCAGGGCTGTATTGCATCTGCCTCGATAATGTCAAATTTCTGCTTGCTTAAGACTAATTCTCTGCGTCCATCACCAATAACAATATTGTAACGAGGATCGGCAAACAAGTTCTTTAAAGGCTTTCCTATCTTTGTTT
>CAKZYI010000771.1 GCA_937884735.1 uncultured Pleurocapsa sp. | reverse complement strand
GATAAATCCCGATCCTTGTCCTCTTACCTGTCTTTCTCTAGGCATTTGGGTTCCAAAGCGATCGCCAAAAAATTCACGGAAAAAGGGATCTTCAAAAAATGGTTCGGCTCTGGTAGCGACGGTTCTTTCTGTATCTATTCTTACTACCGCAGGCCCAGTTTGAGCTACGGCTGCCGCGACAAAACTACCCGAAGTAACAGGTGCTTGTGCTTGAATTTCGGGTTCTGTTTTTAGGGCAATAGGATTATTCTTATAGTCAATTTTAGAGTCGGCAGGTAATATATCGGCATTTGAAGACATCACCCTGATACTGCTGAAAGTCAAAATGACTCCTAAAAAAAGTGCTACAGCGTGGCTAGCCACTTTACCTAGAAATCGTTGCTTTTTCATTGTTATTAGTCAATTTAGATTACTTAATTTTCGTATTATCTAATCATAGCTTGGGGAAACAGCTTTAAGTGTTAGCCGCGAGCTATGAGTTTGAAGATATAGAAAACTTAGAAACCTTGGGCATTTTCTCCAATTTGCCACAGTTTATTTCAGGCTTTTGTTGGGATTGCTTCTAAAATTCTTTATTCATATGGTACATTTAAGGCAATCTTTTGTAAATGACAATCAATATACGGTAAAGCTTGCTGGGTACATGTGGCATTCCTGAAACCATTTCCCCTGAAGCAACATTCCCCGTAATGCCAGTTTGTCCTGTGGCTATTACGCGATCGCCTACTTTCACTTGATTGGCGACTCCTACTTGCCCACCGAGCATTACCCCATTGCCGATGATTGCTCCCCCTGCCAGCCCTACCTGGGAAGCCATAGCGCAGTTGCGTCCTATTTGACAGCCATGACCAACCTGTACGAGGTTGTCTAGTTTTGTGTTGCGCCCAATCCTAGTTTCTCCTACCGCAGGGCGATCTACCGCACTGTTGCAGCCGATTTCTACCCCATCTTCAAGGACGGTATAGCCAGACTGTTCCATTTTGTACCAGCCCGTTGCTGTTGGCACAAAACCGAAGCCTTCAGAGCCAATGGCTGCACCACTATGAATCACACATCCAGAGCCTATGCGCGCCCGTTCGTGGATGGTACAGTTAGCGTGGAGAGTCGTATCGCTATCGATCTCTACATCGGGATAGATTACTACATTAGGATGAATAGTAACACGATCGCCAATAGTAACGCCCTGTTGAATGACAACATTAGCCCCAATATATACATCTTGTCCTATCTTAGTAATAGAATCGATAACTGCGGTAGAAAGAATATCTGGAGAGGGTTTAAAGGGTTAATAGTATAAGGTGATCGCCTTGGCAAATAGCAGTCTAGGTTGGGGAGTAGCAATCCAAGCAATATTGTGTGATGTTGCCTGAGACTGTAAATTTTCATCTGTCGGCAAAATTAGAGCATCAGCTTTAGTTGTAGCAATTTGGGCTGCAAATTTACCTCCTTCTATATAGCTCAATGTACCAGCCGTAGCTTTATCTATGGCACATACCCCCGTAATCTCTGGATTCAGACCTCGATCTTGATTGAGACTGTTGTTTTTAGCTGCTTTATCTAGTTTGGTAATAATTTCTTGAAACTGCATAGCTATCAAAGAGATAAAAGTTAATTTAGACCGCACTTATTCTAGGTCATACATTAAACACTATTAAATGTTTTACCAGAAAGCTTAAAAAATGGGTTTTTATTCTATTTTAGTCATTCCTTACTGTATTGATATTGCCATGTCGGGTGATACTCTCCAGCAATATCGTCAGCAGCTTTTAAAGGATGTGTCAGGGGAGATATTGGAGATTGGATTTGGCACTGGATTAAATTTACCCCACTATCCAAAAGAAATTGAAAAAATAACTACTATCGACCCTAATCCTGGGATGAAGAAGCTAGCGCGATCGCGTATTGCTGCATCTAATATTACTGTGGACTATCAAGTACTCAATGGAGAGAGTCTTCCAATGGAAAATGCTAGCTTTGATTGCGTGGTATGTACTTGGACTTTGTGTAGTATTCCTCAAGCAGATAAAGCAATCGCTGAAGTATATCGATTATTGAAGCCTGGAGGAAAGTTTTTCTTTATCGAACATGGTTTGAGCAATGATGATCAGATTCAATTCTGGCAAAATTGTCTTACTCCCTTACAAAAAATTATTGCTGATGGCTGCCGTCTAAATCGTAATATTACAATTATGATTGAGCAGAAGTTTGATAATGTACAAATCGAACAGTTTTATGCACCTAAATTACCTAGGGTGATTGGTTATATGTATCGAGGAATTGCAATCAAATAATTCAATTTATATTTTCTATTTTAAAATAAATTAACTATTAAAATGTCTATTAAAAATAATACTTTGCCTATTGGTAAGCTGCTACAAAATGCTGACCTTATTTCCGATAAACAGCTAGAAACAGCCTTGTCTATTCAGTCTCAATATACAAAAATGAGGCTTGGAGAAATTTTGAATTTGCAAGAAGCTGTAAAGCTGCAAACTGTTGATTTTTTTGCAGATAGATGGCAAGAAATTAAGCAAGAAGGACAGCAATTTCCTCTCGGTTATTATCTCAAAAAAGCTTGTTTGTTGAATGACAAGCAAATTGAAATGATTCTCGCAGAACAAAAAAAAATACAGGCAAAATTTGGCGATATAGCTGTTCAAAAAGGTTGGTTAAAGCAGGGTACTCTTGATTTTTTTTTAAATGAATTGGCTTTGAAAGCACCTTCATTAATGTCATTAATTGATTTAGAAAAATATAATCAAGAATCTCTACATTTAGAAAAGAAATATGCTAATTGTTCTTTAATATTGAGCCGTATTTTGGCTTGGACGGGCGGTAATTCTGTTTTAACTAAGGCTATTAGTGGTGTTTTTGCCGATAAAGATTTGAACATTCCTACAGGAATGGAGGCTAACACAGTAGATAAGTTAGTAGAAGAATCTTTGATTAGAAATTGGCAAACCACCAGAATTGGAACTTATATTCGATCTATTAGAGAAAGTTTAATCAACAATCAAAGATGCGAACCAGTTTTATTGTTAGCAGAATACCAAAATATTTTGCTGTCTAATAATAGACAATACGAACATCTAAAAGAGCAAGAAGAATTATTAAAGTTAGGCTTAATAGTTTTAGATGAAAATCAGCTAAGAGTAGCCAACTTGATTTTTCAACAGGTATTCAATCAAAATTGGATAGTTCAAACGCGAGCAATGTTGGAAGACAAAATACAGCAAGAATTTGCTAATGCTGCTCTGGTTAAAGAAGAAAATGCAATAGCGGAAAACATAAAGCATATAAAGCCAAGTTCCCTTGTCAAAACCAATTCAGATCGACATAATACTGGAAATATAATCAAATTTGAAAAAAAAGCTAAATCAACTGAAACTTTAACTAAATTTAGTTCTTTACTGACTTTGGCAGGAATAGTTTTTCTAATACCTTTAGTTTTGGTAATTAATAATT
>CAKZYI010000770.1 GCA_937884735.1 uncultured Pleurocapsa sp. | reverse complement strand
CAAACCAGACGTAATTATCGCCTTTGGTGGTGGTTCGCCGATGGATGCAGCTAAAATTATTTGGTTAATGTACGAACATCCCGAAATCGAATTTGAAGGCATCGCCACGCGGTTTATGGATATCCGCAAGCGGGTATATGAGTTACCACCTCTGGGTAAGAAGGCAGAAATGGTAGCTATTCCCACCACTTCGGGTACGGGTTCGGAAGTAACTCCCTTTGCCGTTGTCACCGACGATCGCGCAGGTATAAAATATCCTCTAGCAGACTATGCCCTCACCCCCAGTATGGCAATCGTCGATCCCGAACTGGTACTAAATATGCCCAAGTCTCTCACTGCCTTTGGAGGCATTGATGCTTTGACCCATGCTTTAGAAGCCTACGCTTCGGTACTGGCTACAGAATATACTGACGGTTTAGCACTACAGGCGATCTCTTTACTGATGGAATATCTCCCCCGCGCTTATAAACTGGGGGCAAAAGATCCTCTAGCTAGAGAAAAAGTTCACTACGCAGCCACGATTGCAGGGATGGCATTTGCCAATTCTTTCCTAGGAATCTGTCATTCGATGGCGCATCAATTGGGAGCAACTTTTCATATTCCCCATGGTTTAGCTAATGCTTTAATGATTAACGAGGTTATTCGCTATAACTCTACCGATGCACCTTTTAAACAAACCATCTTTTCCCAATACGAATATCCCCACGCCAAAGAACGTTATGCAGAGATTGCCGACTATTTACATCTGGGCGGTAATACCCCTGAAGAAAAAGTTGAAAATCTAATCAAGGCGATCGACAATCTCAAGGTAGAAATTGATATTCCTTTAAGCATCAAAGAAGCTATGCTAGGAAGAGAAACCGAATTTTATCAACAGCTAGAAATATTGGCAGAACAGGCTTTTGACGATCAGTGTACTGGTTCAAACCCTCGCTATCCTCTGATCAAAGATCTGCAAGAACTTTATGCTTTGGCATATCAAGGCAATCAGGTAGAAGAAAAAATCCTGTTGCAAAAACTTGAAATGAGTTTATAGTCTCATAACAAAAGCGATCGCATTTTAAATATAGGCAGGTCAAATGCGATCGCCTTAACCGATAGAATATAATTTTTACAACAATATTACCGTTAATGTTCGCGCTAGGTCGCTGGGAGTTTTACAGTTGTTTCTCTTCTCCAAGTTTGAATTTCATAGTAAAGCAATGGACGCCCATTGACGAACGCTCTGCGAGTTCGAGACATCCCCAAGGCTTCAACCACTCGAATTGAAGCTGTGTTAGGCTCATCAACATCTGCCTCTACTTTCTTCAATCCCAGCACATCTAATGTGTAGCGAAGTACAGCAAGTGTAGCTTCCTTTGCATATCCCCGTCCCCAAAGTTGAGGGTGCGTGCCAAAAATTAGACTCGGTGAACTTGGTAATGAATGAAGCAAACCTGAAAACCCTGCTACTTGAGTGCTTTGAAGCTCGAAAAAAATCCAAATCCCATATCCATGACTAGCAAAACTCATCACGCTTGTTTCGATAAATGACTTTGCTTCCTCATTAGTAATTTGTCGGTCGTCGAAGAGAAACCGTCGGATATCAGCCTCTGTCCATAGCTGGTGCATGGCATCTAAATCGCTCATTTGACAAGGGTGCAAACTCAAACGTTCAGTGCGAAGTAAAAGCGACATCGTATCCGATTTCTTGCTCAATGTTTTCTCTCAATAGATCTAACTTAGCATTTTCACAGACCCAAGATTTTCTGAAATTTGGACAGCTTTTTGCGGTTGAATTTTAACTTGGAAATTTACAGCAGATAAGATCGAGAGCGATGCCTGCGGCTAACTTCGTAATCGCACCTCAAATACAGATACGTTAAAAGCGATCGCTAATTTAAGCTGATGATTTTTAAATTAATGCAAGGTTGTTAAAAATGCTTAAATCTATACATAAGGGCTTGTATGTACGAGATAAATCCCAAGAATCAACTTTTTTGCTGCATATTAATTTCTCCAATATCTACAGCATTTGAAAGCGTCAAAATCCATTCAATTGCCGAAATTATATCTGCAAGCGGGATAGGAACTTGCCGCTCGAATCTGCCTTCTTGAATATCAGCTAATACTTCCTCTGTAGCGACATTACCAGGATTAATGAGGGCGACACCAATTTTGCGATCGCCTAAAGCTATTTTTAATGCCTGTACTGCACCTCTCAATCCACATTTTGATGCCGTATTAGCCACCTCAATCGATGCAGAGTTATCTAGCGCAGTTAATGCGCCAATAAATATGGCACGTGGGTTATTAGATTTCATCAGATTCACGGTAAGCTGCCTAGTTAATTCAATTGGAGCAATAGTATTTACAGCAATTACAAAGCGAGTTTCTCGATCGCCACTTTTGAAAAAGTCGTACTGTTCGGTAAAAGCTCCATTCTCCCAGACTCCACCCATAAATAAGAAAGCATCCAGCACAGATTCACCAATAGTATCCGCCACTAATTTAATCCCTTCGGGGGTAGAAAGATCGGCTTGAATCCACTCTCCTGCTACTGGCTGACTTCTCGACACAGAGAAAACGCGATCGCCTTTTTGGGTAAAGTGTTCGGCAACAGCAGCACCAATACCCCGACTAGCACCTACAACTAAAATTTGCTTTGCCTCAGATTGTCTTCCGAGTTTTGGCATCATTTACAATCTTGATTTAATTTAGCTATTTTAATTTCATAGTAAACTTTTTTTTCGAGCGATCGCATTAATCAACAAGAAATAAAATATGTTTTAAATTGAGTGGTAGCTAGTATCCTCATTAAACTAAATGAATCTTTTTTCAACTATTATCGGTTTATGCTTGGCTCTTGGTGGACCAGTATTGGTTGCAAGTATCGGTTATAAATTCTTAGATGATTCTCAAAGTATTGCTGGCAAAGTACTTCAACAACTTTTTTTGGTAGCACTCTTGGTTGGAGTCTTAGCGGTCGTGTTGTTTGGGGAAAGGCAACCGTTATCCTCTATTGGTCTGCATTTATTAAGATGGCAATCTCTATTTTGGGGTTTAATATTCGCTGTATTTCTAGTTTTTATTTATTCTCCTTTATTAATTTGGGGTATGAAAAAACTAAACTTTGGTAGTTTTGAAACTGGACTGACAAAATTAACATCACTTCCAATCTACTATCTAGTTTTTGCCATTATGGTTGGAGGAATAGTTGAAGAAGTACTGTATAGAGGCTATGCAACAGAACGATTATCTTCACTCACTGGCAGTTATTGGATTGGTAGCATTTTAGCTCTCATAGCCTTCGGTCTAGCTCACATACCTTTTTGGGGCTGGCAAGCAGCATCAACAACTATTTTATCGGGAGCAATATTAACTATTTTTTATCTCTCCACGGGAGAACTACTTAGCGCGATCGTCGCTCATGTTATTACTGATAGCGTAGGTATTATTATTCCTGCTCTTTCTCGTTTGAGGAAGCTCGAATCTCAGAAAAATCCCACAACTTAAAATTGACAGGATAAACAGAACAGTTGAAATAAATAATCAATAAAGGGCGAATTGCAATTCGCCCCGACAAGAATTACAATTGCTTAACTTCTCCCACCAACTTAGAAACAACATCCTGCGCGCTACCAAATAACATGGTGGTTTTGTCTTTATAAAATAGTTCGTTATCTACTCCCGCAAAACCTGTCCTCATGCTGCGCTTAATTACAATAGCGTGGTTTGCCTTATCTACATCAATAATAGGCATACCGTAAATCGGACTAGCATTATCGTTGCGGGCTGCGGGATTGACGACATCGTTAGCACCGATTACTAGAGCGACATCAACGCGATCGAATTCAGTGTTGATGTCATCCATATCATACAGGCGATCGTAGGGGACGTTAGCTTCAGCGAGCAATACGTTCATATGTCCTGGCATTCTACCTGCAACAGGGTGGATGGCATATTTAACATCTACACCCATTTTTTCGAGTTGTGATGCTAGTTCTCTAACGCCATGTTGTGCTTGAGCTACTGCCATCCCGTAACCAGGAACGATTACTACAGATCGTGCATAACCAAGCATCATTGCTCCTTCATCACAGTCAATGGAACGGTAGGTTTTATCAATTTCTGCACCACCAGCACCGCCACCAACCGCAGTACTATCGCCACCAAAAGCACCAAATAGCACGTTAGTAAGGTGTCGATTCATGGCTTTACACATGATTTGGGTTAAAATTAACCCCGAAGCCCCAACTAATGCCCCTGCAACGATCAGCATATTGTTATATAGAATAAAGCCGACGGCACTGGCAGCTAAACCAGAAAGTGAGTTTAAAAGGGAAACTACTACGGGCATATCTCCACCACCAATCGGCAGCACAAATAATGCACCAAAAAGTAAGGATATGGCGGTTAAAGTGAGAAAAATTGTCGAATTGGCTGGTTCAATTAATAAATAAACGCTGCCAGCTAAGAAACTAGCCAATAGCAAAGCATTAAAGAGTTGTTGCAAAGGAAAGGTAACGGGAGAACCCGAAACCAAGCCCTGTAGTTTGGCAAAGGCTAATAGGCTACCTGTGAGGGTAACGCCACCAATTAGGACACCTAAAATAGCGATGAAAGTCGCATCTAGAGGAACAGTACCAGTAGCATTAAGCAATCGCCAAAATTCACCCACCGCAACTAAAGCCGAAGCAGCACCACCAACGCCATTGAAGATACCTACCATTTGGGGCATATCCGTCATAGCCACTTTCTGGGCTGCGATCGCACCTATCAAAGAGCCAGCAATAATGCCAACCAAAATCCATTCATAATTGAGTACGGATTGATTTAATAAAGTTGCGACAATCGCAATCAACATTCCCCCTGCTGCCAGGGTATTACCCTTTCGGGCGGTGGCAGGCGAACCTAGTTTTTTTAAGCCCAGAATAAATAAAGCAGCAGCAGTCAAATAAGCTAGCTCGATTCCTGTATTTAAGTATGTATTCATAGCAATTCCGTGTATTGTCTTTTGTGTTTTGTCCCCAAGGGGATACCGCTACGCATATTCTTTGTCCTTTGTCCTTTGTAACCAATGACTAATGACCAACAACAAATCCTTTTTAAACTTTTGCAGCATTCTGTCGGTAACTAGAAAACCGCCGACGACGTTAACGGTAGCTAGCATCACCGCAATCAAACCTAAAATACTAGTTATGTTCCATTCCCGCACTCCAGCAATCAGTAATGCACCCACTACCGCAATTCCTGAGATGGCATTAGCACCAGACATTAGAGGAGTATGAAGTGTCGGAGGGACTTTATTGATTACTTCAAACCCGACGAATGATGCCAGAACGAAAACCACTAAACCTGTTAATAATCCTGTATCCAAAAAATTGACCACTAGAGTTTGTCTTTTGTCTATAGTAACCAATGACTA
>CAKZYI010000769.1 GCA_937884735.1 uncultured Pleurocapsa sp. | reverse complement strand
AGTCACTGGATAACAAAGTACGAAAGATATGCGGAGCGGTATCCTTTAGGACAAAAGACAAACCACAAAGGACAAAAAACAGAGGACGAAAAACAAATGACAACCCTAACACCAAAAGAATTAGAACGCTATAGCCGACAAATTCAGCTTCCAGAATTGGGAGAAGAGGGTCAAAAAGCCTTAAAGAATACTACTGCTCTGGTTTCTGGAGTCGGTGGTTTGGGCGGTACTGTAGCTCTTTACCTCGCGGTTGCAGGTGTTGGTAAGTTGATTCTAGTTCGAGGTGGCGAATTACGTCTGGACGATATGAACCGTCAGATTTTAATGGCGGATGACTGGGTGGGTAAAACTAGAGTTACCAAAGCCCAAGAAACACTTAGTAACATTAATCCTGATGTCGAGGTAGAGGCGATCGCTGAATACATCAATCCTGACAATGTAGACGCTCTTGTCCAACGTGCCGATATTGCCCTTAGCTGCGCTCACAATTTCCCAGAACGAGATTTGCTTAATGCAGCCTGTGTGCGTTGGCATAAGCCGATGGTAGAAGCAGCGATGAACAGTATGGAGGCTTATCTCACCACTATTGTCCCTGGCAAAACCCCCTGTCTTTCCTGTCTCTTTCCTGAAAAACCCGACTGGGATCGTAGGGCATTTGGCGTACTGGGTGCGGTTTCTGGCACTCTGGCATGTATGAGCGCATTAGAAGCTATCAAGCTGATTACAGGATTGGGTAAACCCCTTTTGGGACAGTTACTCAATATGGATTTAGCTAACGCAGAGTTTCATAAGCTTCATACTTACAAAGATCCTGATTGTCCCGTATGCGGGAACAGTTATCAGTCAACAGTAAACAGTAAACAGTCATTAGTTGTTGGTCATTAGTCATTGGTTATTAGTTATTGGTCATTGGTCATTGGTCATTGGCTAATACAAACAATCAAAGACAAAGGGCAAAAGACAAAAGACAAACCACAAATTATTAGGAGAAATACCATGTCCGTAACCTTAACCGAAAAAGCTGCTCTCAGACTCCGCACTTTTATCCGTGCTGATGAAACTACTGCAGAAAAGGGCGTTCGCTTTGCGGCAGTCGATGGTGGCTGTAGCGGGTTTGAATATGCCTTAGATATAGTCGATCGCCCTGAAGCAGACGATCTAGTTTTTGAACAAGACAAAATCAATATCTATTTAGATCGCAAAAGCGCACCTTTCTTGAACGGTATTATCGTTGATTTTGTTGAAAGCCTAACTCAAGCTGGCTTTACCTTTGAAAACCCCAACGCTACGGGTGGCTGTGGCTGTGGCAAGTCTTTCTCTGTCGAAGAAGGAACTCCTGAAGCTGTGCCATGTATTTAGTTATTGGTTATTGGTCATTGGTCATTAGTTATTAGTCATTAGTCATTAGTCACTGGCTACGAATAACAAAGGACAAAGAACAAAGGACAAAAAACAAAGGACAAAGGACAAATTATAAAAGAGGAGAAAAACTATGGGTACTACTTACAAAGTTCGCCTGATTAAAGGGAAACGTAAAAAACCACCCGAAATCGATGTCACTATTGATGTTGCCGAAGATGAGTATATTCTTGATGCAGCAGAAGAACAAGATTTGGAAATGCCTTCTTCCTGTCGCTCTGGAGCTTGTTCTAGTTGCGTGGGCAGAATTGTTGAAGGAGAAATCGACCAAGAAGACCAAAGCTTTTTAGATGACAATCAAATTGAAAAAGGATATGTGCTGCTTTGCGTAGCATATCCTAGGTCAGACTGTACTATTAAAACTCATCAAGAGGCATATTTGGTTTAGTTGTTAGTTGTTAGTTGCTGGTCATTGGTTGTTAGTAAAGGATCGCTAATTATCGCCAACAATAAAGAATAAAAAATAAATAACCAATGACTTAACTTATATAAATTTGCCTCAAAGATCCTTCTTCAAAATTAGGCAGCAAAATTTTCGCTTTTGGTTAGAACTACGTTGGCTGGCTAATACAGTAAATTAATCTTCATCGAGAGTCAGGAAAATGATTATATTATGGTTACTTATTTTTTCAATTTGTATGGGGATAATTCTCTTAACTATTCATAATAGCGATGAGATACATTTGCTAATGGTCTGGTTATCAGGATTATTAGGATTAGTGTGTATTTTAATCTTAGTCCCACCTTTAATCAAAGGATTACTAGGTTTAATAATTTTTGCAGCTAGGCATAGATTTTTTCCTACTTATAATAGCTTGAGATGATTTTTAAAAATTTTACAAAAGCATTTTGTATCTAGATTTACGAATAAAGTATCATCTTTCAAATACTATAAATTTAGCAAAGAAATATAGGAAATGAATTGTCACAATTGCCAAGAAAATTGCTGCCCAAAAAATAAAAGAAATTTTTGGAATTTGTTTGGCGTTGGGTCTAAAAAATCCGTAAAAAACAATGTAACTAAATCACAATCAACTGTAGCTTTAGTTGGCTCTCCTAATGTGGGTAAAAGTTTATTATTCAACTTATTAACTGGCACTTATGTTACTGTTTCTAATTATCCAGGGACAACTGTAGAAGTTGCTCGTGGAAATCGGATAATTGCAGGCAGCAAAGTATCTTTCTTTGATACCCCAGGAATGTATTCTTTAATTCCTATTACAGAAGAAGAAAGTGTTGCCAGAGATCTAATTACTGACGAACAGGTGGATTTGATTGTTCACGTAGTTGATGCCAAACACTTGGGCAGAATGCTCAATCTGACTCTGCAATTAATTGAAACTAAGTTACCTGTATTGCTGGTAGTCAATATGATTGATGAGGCGGAAAGGCTAGGGATTTGGATTAATGAAAATCAATTATCCCATCGCCTTGGTATTCCTGTAGTTGCTATGGCAGCAGCGCAAAAAGTAGGACTCAAAAAATTAATCGCCCAGGTAGCAGATTATGTCCCCTCAAATTCTCTATCCCTCACCTATTGAAACCGCTATTAGTCGCATTGAATCCTTACTCGACGAAAGATGGCAGGATTTGATTTCGCGACGCAGTATTGCTTTGTTGTTGTTGCAACAAGATCCCAAAATACGATCGCAATTGCAACAACAGCCTTATTTTCCTGAGATTGAAAGAATTATTGCCAAAACTCAGGCAAGTATGGATGAATCTCTGACTTATGCGATCGCCCAATCTCGCCATCAAATTGCGATGGATATCGATCGCGATGCTACAGTAAATCTACGCAAAAGACCAATAGTTGAGGATGAGTGGCTGCATAATTTGACGGTTCACCCCGTCACGGGTATCCCTATATTGCTTTTAGTCCTTTATTTTGGAGTTTATCAGTTTGTTGGAGTATTTGCTGGGGGAACTTTAGTTGATGGGATTGAAGGGTTTTTCGAGTCCCAAATTAATCCGATTGTTAATACTGTAGTAGGGTCTATTTTTCCCTGGCAAGTTATACAAGATTTATTTGCCAATGATTATGGCATTATTACCCTGGGAATTCGCTATGGGGTGGCGATTGTCTTACCCATTGTCACGGCGTTCTTTTTAATGTTTTCTTTTCTAGAGGATAGCGGTTACTTACCCCGTTTATCTCTCTTGATGGATCGCCTGTTCAAAACCATTGGACTGTCAGGGCGATCGGTAATTCCTCTAATTTTAGGCTTAGGCTGCGGTACGATGGCGACTTTGGTTACTCGCACCCTAGAAAGCAAACGGGAACGGATTATTGCCACATTTTTGTTGGCTTTAACTATTCCCTGTTCGGCACAACTGGGTGTAATTGTAGCTTTACTATCCCAAGAACCTAGTGCTTTATTTGTCTGGTCTACTGTAATGGTAGGGATCTTTTTAAGTATTGGCTTTTTGGCAGGGAAAATAGTCCCTGGTGAATCCTCCTGCTTTTGTATGGAAATACCTCCTTTGAGGCTACCCCGTATCCAAGCCATTTTGACTAAAACCTACGTGCGTCTTAAATGGTACTTTTGGGAAATTATGCCCCTGTTTATCTTTGCTTCAGTCTTGATTTGGCTGGGCAAACTAACAGGAATATTTGATTTAGTAGTTAGGGGATTAGAACCAGTAATGCTGTGGTTGGGCTTACCTCAAGAGGCTGCACCCACCTTTTTATACGGTTTCTTCCGTCGAGACTATGGCGCAGCAGTAATGTTCGATCTACATTCTGCGGGCATCTTGACAGGACAACAATTAGTTGTCGCAGCTGTAACTCTCACCCTATTTATCCCCTGCGTGGCACAACTGCAATTCATGTTTAAAGAACGGGGAGCGAAAAATACAGTTGTGATCGCTAGTTTTGTAGTTTTATTTGCCTTTTCTTTGGGCTATCTTCTCAATCAATTACTAACAATTATGGAGCTTAGTTTTTAAGATGTTTTCTCAACAGTTTTCTCAAGGTTTTTCTGTCCACTACTGCCCCCTAGACTACTTGGGAACAAAAACCCAAGGCATGATTGCAGCAATTAGAAACAAAGACGAAAAAGTCGTCAAAAAATTACTGGCAATGGGAGTCCATTCAGGTATGCAAATTACCCTCGAACAAAGATTCCCTTCTTTTGTGATTAGAGTCGGACGAACTCGTATTGCCATTGATAAAAAGATTGCCAATTCGATTAAGGTCAAGGTAGTTAGTCGTTAGTTATTGGTCATTGGTCATTGGTTATTAGTCATTAGTCATTGGTTGTTAGTCATTGGTTATTAGTCATTGGTTATTAGTCATTAGTTATTGGTTATTAGTCATTAGTTATTGGTTATTAGTCATTAGTTATTAGTCGTTAATACAAAGGACGAAGGACAAAGGACAAAGGACTAAGGACAAGGAACAAAAAACATGCTGAAATCTAAAAAAATTATAGGCTTTTTAACTATTAGTATTCTGTCTCTATTTTTAGCAGTGGGATGCGATAAGCCTAACGGCATAGCTTCGCAACGCCTTGCCAACATAAAACTAGGAAATCCTAGCCAAGCAACACCATCAACTCAACTAACTGTCTCAGCAGCAGCTAGTTTAAAAAATGTGTTGGAAGAAATTCAGCCCATATACGAGAAAAATCATCTTGGGACAAAAATTATTTATAATTTTGCTTCTTCTGGTTCGTTACAGCGTCAAATCGAACAAGGTGCGTCTGTAGATGTTTTTATTTCTGCTGCAAAAAGTAAGATGGATGAATTGGAAGAACAGAATTTATTACTAACAAAAACTAGACAAGACTTATTCGCCAATCAAATAGTTTTAATTACTCCTTTAGGAAACAATAAAAATCAGTTTCATCTGAAAGATTTTAAAGATCTAACCACTAAACAAATTGATAAAGTTGCTTTAGGAGAACCAAAAAGTGTTCCTGCGGGAAAATATGCTCAAGAAGTGTTAGATTCCTTTGAAATATCTGATCGCGTAAATTCCCAAGCTATTTATGCCAAAGATGTACGTCAGATTGTTAACTATGTGGCTACAGGTAACGTTGATGCAGGAATCGTTTATCGCACTGATGCCCAAGTTGCCGATAATGTCGAGATAGTTGCTACTGCCCCAGAAACTAGCCATTCTCCTGTAATTTATCCTATTGCTGTAATTAAAGATAGCGATCGCCCTAAAGTTGCGATGGAACTAGTAGAGTTTTTAAATACACCAAAAGCGCAAGAAGTGTTTGAAGAGTATGGGTTTGTAACAATAAGTAATAAGTAATAAGTAATGAGTAATAAACAATTAACCCAAAAACGAGATTGGAATGCTTATTACGATGCTGTAACCAATCGCCCACCGAGAAAAACAATTTCGACGGCACTAGCAGCTTTTGATAAACCAGGTATGGCTGTGGATCTTGGTTGCGGAGCTGGTAGGGATACAGTAGAAATAATTCGCCAGAATTGGACAGTGCTAGCAATAGCTCGCGAACCTGATGCCATTACTCGTCTACTTGCCCGTCCGAATCTCAAT
>CAKZYI010000768.1 GCA_937884735.1 uncultured Pleurocapsa sp. | reverse complement strand
ATGCTTTCTGGACATATCGAAGGACAGTTGCTAAAAATGTTGGTTTCTATTAGTAAGTCCAAGCGCGTCCTAGAAATAGGCATGTTTACGGGCTATTCTGCATTGGCGATCGCAGAAGCATTACCCGATGATGGCTATCTGCTGGCTTGTGAGGTAGATGATTATGTCTCGAAGTTTGCCGTCAATTGCTTTGCTGCATCTCCCCACGGTAAGAAAATAGAAGTAAAAGTCGCTCCTGCAATCGAAACTATGAAAGGCTTAGTCAAAGCAGGGGAATCTTTCGATCTAGTATTTATAGATGCAGATAAAGGTGGCTACATTAATTATTTCAATATGCTATTGGAAACTAACTTACTGGCTCCTGATGGCTTTATATGTGTAGACAATACCTTGATGCAGGGACATCCCTATTTACCCGCAGATAAACGTAGTGATAACGGAAAAGCGATCGCTATTTTTAATGATTATGTGGCACAAGATCCTCGTGTAGAACAAGTTTTAATTCCTATGCGTGATGGCGTAACCCTAATCAAACGTAAGTAAATTTTTACCAGAGGAATAGAAGTAAGTAATAGACAGCTAATTTATTCCTCTTTCCTTGTCCTTTATTCTTCATCCCTTAGAAAGTATGTTGCAAATACTGTTTGTTTTGGGGAATGTTTCAGCGATCGCCAGAAATATTGCTACTCTAGCTTTATTATTGCTGTTGCTTCCCTTCAATTTGGCAATGGTACTATTGTCTTGGCTCAAAAATTTGATTTCTGGTAGGGGGGAGTCGGGAATTCCCCCCACTAGAAACCCAATAGAGAAAAATCGCATCCTTATTACTGGGGCAAAAATGACCAAGGCTTTACAGTTAGCTAGGTCTTTTCATCGAGATGGACACGAAGTCTATTTAGTAGAAACCCATAAATATTGGCTATCTGGACACCGTTTTTCTCGCGCAGTAAAAGGATTTTTTACTGTAGCCACTCCTGAAAAAGATCCAGATGGATATTGCCAAGACATATTAAACATAGTCCAGAAAAACAAGATCGATTTATTTATTCCCGTTTCTAGCCCGATCGCGAGTTACTATGATTCTTTAGCCAAGAAAACCATTGACCCCTACTGCGAATCACTTCATTTAGATCCAGAAGAAACAAAAATTCTTGATGATAAACACGCATTTTGTTCTAAAGCTAGAGAGTTTGGTTTGTCCGCTCCCAAAGTATTTCGTATTACCGATCCGCGACAGATTTTATATTTTGATTTTAGCAATGAAAGCAACAAATATATTGTCAAAAGTATTCCCTATGATTCCGTATTGCGGCTAGATCTGACCAGATTGCCTTTTGAAGAAATGGAAGACTATGTAAAGAGTCTACCTATTAGCGAAGCAAAACCATGGGTAATGCATGAATTTATTCGCGGACAAGAATATTGCTTCCACGCCACAGTGCGTAAAGGCAAAATTAGACTCCACTGTTGTTCGGAGTCTTCTCCTTTTCAAGTAAATTACCAACAGGCAGACAATCCTGCCATATAAGAGTGGGTAGCAACCTTTGTTGCCAAAATGAATCTGACCGGACAAATTTGATTTGATATGATTCAAACCTATCGCTCCTTTACCCGATAGTAAGCCAACCTATTGGACGTATCACGAACTTTGGCGATTTTTGGGTATTCGTTCGATAAGCGAACTAGAAGCATGGATAAATAAAGTAACTAAAGGAACTGATGCAATTTTAACCCCCGAAGATCCTTTACCCTTTCTCATGCTGCATAATTGGCAAATTCCTCTACTTTTATTAGATAATTTACGCCGTCTAAAAGGATGGGTAAAAATCGACTTCAACATCGGTAAATTGGTTGAAATTGGCGGAGACTGATTTAAGGAATAAGGGATGTCCTAAAGGATACACCTTCGGATAAAGAATGAGGAGTGAGGAAAGAAATTGTAGGTTGGGTTAGCAAGCAATTAAACAAACATGATTGACCAACCAACAAAGTATTCGCGTAACCCAATTCAAGAAATAAGTAATTGGTAGGGTGGGCATATATTTAACCAAACGCAGCAACTTATTCCATCACCAAATATGCCCACTTCGAACAATCCGCTTTCGCGGATTCGCCAAGCGAAGCTTGTCGAGGTGGCAGAGCCACCTATCGTGTCAGTAATTAGTAATTAGTAATCAGTAATTAGTAATCAAAAAATGGTCGCAACTAACGCAAATCCCAATACAGAAGCCCAGCAAAGAGTATTCGATCTAATGTTGACCTTTGTGAAGAGTCAATGTATGTATACTGCAACTCGTTTGGGTATATTTGATTTATTAGATGATGAAGGAGAGCAAACAGTAGAAAGTTTGGCGGATAAGACTAATACCGATACTGAACGACT
Source organism: uncultured Pleurocapsa sp. (assembly GCA_937884735.1). Classification (GTDB taxonomy): domain Bacteria; phylum Cyanobacteriota; class Cyanobacteriia; order Cyanobacteriales; family Xenococcaceae; genus Waterburya. The sequence continues at coordinate 3,553 of CAKZYI010000768.1, read as the reverse complement.
ATACTTTATTCTCCGTGGTTTAGCCCATGTAGATGTATTAGAAGAAAAGCCTGGTAGAATTTTCGCCCCTACAGCAACATCTTCTCTTTTGGTAACAAATAAAAAACCATCAGCAGGACATTTAGCGATGCACCTAATCGAACCCGCACAGTGGGATGCTTGGAAAATTTTACCAGAAGCCTTGGAAAAAGGAGTAGTTCCCTTTGAATTGGCTAATGATAAGGGCGTTTATCAGTATTGTTATGACAATGACTGGAGTAAGGACACTTTTATTAAAGCCATGAGTTTTCTTACCAACTCCCAGGTTGATGGCTTGCTTGATGCTTATGATTTTGGTCAGTATGAAACCGTAATGGATGTGGGTGGGGGACAAGGCGGCTTAATTGCCAATATTGTTAAACGTTATGGTTGCAAGGGTGTTTTGTTTGATAAACACGATGTTGACTACACAGAAAGTCAATATATACCCAATCAGGTAGTAGATGCAGATACCATTTAAATAAAAACTAGAGACTTATTTAAAGAAGTACCTAAAGGGGCAAATGCGATCGTAATGAAGCACTTTATCTCTGCCTGGAGTGATGAGGATGCGAGAAAGATATTAGCTAATTGTAAAGCTGCACTACCTAGTGATGGCAGATTGATTCTATTACAATCGTTTGTCCCTGATATTAACGAGCCTAAAACTGAAGCAGATGGCATCATGCCAGGTATCTTTGCCGTACAGATTAACGTTGCCACTCCTGGTGGTGGCTGGCGTACTAAAAAGCAATTTCAAGAGTTATTTGAAAGCAGCGGTTTTAAATTAGAAAAGGTTATTAAAACTACTAATAGTTTATCAGGGATGGAATTTAGTTTGCAGTGATTAGCGACTGTTGGGTAAGGTGGGCAACAAGATTAGATTGTGGTTATGCAAATGAAGAATTTGATTTTGCACTAAAAAATACCGCTACACATCGCTCACCCTAAAATCAATTCCATTCTTAATGTTCTTCAAATACTGCTAATTTTGCCGTTTTTTTCTAAAAAAGCTATTAAGACGCTATCATCTGTTCTGAGATAATTGTCTTCTGTTATGCCTATTTGCTTAAGTTCATTAGTTATTTTATAAACAGTATTATGTTGTATTAAGGCTTTTGCATATAAAGGAGTTCCCCAATTACGACGAGGTAGATTTTCAAGGATATATAGCAATTCAACATCATAAGCGGGAGGCAACCATTTTTTTATATCTGATACTAAGGAACACCAATTACAAACATCCTCTTCATGTAGAAGGTGAGAATATTTGTGAGCCTCTAAATGTTCTTCTTCAGTAACTTTATTATGGTCAATGTAGACCCTAAAATTCATGAAATCTAAATACATATGTCCTATCTCATGCAATATACTCCAATAATACATAGGACAAACTTCATCAACAGGAACACCAATATATTTGCTATTCTTTTCAAATATTTGTTCAAAACTATCTTCGTATTTGAAATTTTCACTAAATAAATTGAAATCAGTAGTTAGTTCCTCAACTAAAGAATATATTTCGTCGAGAGTTGGTTTTGTGTAATTAAACAAACCATCTCTCATACATTCTGTTTCTCTTATTACTAGTTCTCGTAATTCGGTTTTGTTTAACTTTGAATAACCTCTTATTTTTAATTTAGAACAAATACGCTTTAGATCGATTAGCCTTAATTTAAAAAGATCTTCGATATCAAACGCACTGCCTATTAATTCTGTAATAATCAAATAATTGTAAATGCAATTTGTTTCTAAACAACTACATTTACCATATCTATAAACATTTGGTAGCATCATAATTTTAGCTAATCTAGCGTATTTAATAATTGACTTTTTGAAGATTAGCATAAAAGCAAAAATCGCTGTAAGTCATGCAAAAAGCGTGATAACAATATTGTGTCAACACTATTTAATTAGTAACAAGTGTTTTTTTTATAAGCTTCTACAACTATCAAGTTATACTGTCAAAAGTAAGTAATTTATCCATCTTTAATTAGAGGTTATTAATATATAAATTTATAGTTTTAATGTATATTAAGTTGTTTTTTATGAATCTATTCATTCTAATTAACTTATCGCCAATTAAAGTATTCTCATAACAATATTTTTTAAATGATCGCCCTATCTTTTATCTTCTTCTTACTATTATTCACCGCAGTTGGAATATATGCTGCCACTCAAAAACAAGATACCACTGCTGATTATTTATTAGCAGGAAGAAGTGTAAACCCTTGGGCGATCGCTTTATCGGCATTATCGACGGGACAGAGTGGCTTTTTATTTACTGCACAAGTAGGATATGCTTATAATCAGGGTATATCGGGCATATGGCTGGCAATTGGCTGGGCGATAGGAGATTATCTAGCTTGGACTCTGGCTTTTAAGCGATTGCGCTTGATGTCAGAAAAGTCTGATTCGGAAACAGTTCCTGCATTTTTGGCACAAAAGCAACCTGGGTATCGCTGGATTTCGATTATTTCAGCACTGATTACTATTTTCTTTTTGGGTACTTATGCTGCTGCACAACTGCTAGCAGGGAGCAAAGCCCTAAATAGCCTATTCGGTTGGGACTATACCTGGGGAATTATTATTGGAGCAATTATTGTGGTGATTTACTGCTTTAGTGGCGGAATTAGAGCCTCTATTTGGACTGATTCGGTACAAACTATTGTCATGATTGGTGCTTTGCTGTTGCTGTTGGTGTTTACTGTAATTGCAGGTGGTGGCGTAGGCAATTTATATAACGATCTAGGACAGGTAGATGCAAATTTAACTGCTTTATTTCCTGCCGATTTAGCCTGGGGCTTTTTTCCTTTTTTCATCGGTTGGCTAGTAGCAGGATTTGGTGCTGTGGGACAGCCTCATATTGTAGTCAGGGCTATGGCATTGGATTCGGCTGATAATATGAATAAGGCGCGGGATATTAGAACTATTTGCGGAGTTGTCACCGCTTTTTCTGCGATCGCCATTGGACTAGCAGGGAGGGTATTATTACCAGAATTAGTCGATCCAGAATTAGCTCTACTCGACTTATCCCAAGAATTATTACCAGGGGTATTAGTAGGAGTGATGCTGGCTGGTTTGTTTGCTGCGACTATTTCTACTGCCGATTCTCAGATATTATCTTGTTCTGCGGCATTGACTCAAGATTTGTTTCCTGGGCTAGCTAAGTCTTATAAATACGCCAAAATTGGCACTTTTGTTGTGACAGCTATTTTCTTGGTAATTGCCTTGGCTAACAACGATAGTGACTTTGTTTTGATTACCTTTGCCTGGTCAATCCTAGCTTCAGGTTTAGGAGTATTACTAATATTACGCTGCTTTGATAAACCCGTATCTACCCCAATTGCGATCGCCATGATGGTAATTGGCATTGCTAGTGCTATGACATGGAAACTGGGCTTACAACTGTCTGGTGCAGTTTACGAAGTCTTTCCTGGTATGGTGGCTGGCTTTCTCGTTTACTTAATTGCTTCTTCATTTATGAAAGTAAATCAAGAACAAAATTAACTTTTGCTAAAACAAATTAAATATG
>CAKZYI010000767.1 GCA_937884735.1 uncultured Pleurocapsa sp. | reverse complement strand
GTTGGTCGCTTTTACTTGCAACACCGAGTTTATTGCCCATTGTTTGGCAACTCTGCCCTTCTTCATTAGATTCTATCTCTCTTAATGCTTGGTTGGGTTTTTTCTATGTGGGCATTTTTAGCATGTTCTTGGGCTTTATTGCCTGGTATAAAGGTTTGTCTATGGGGGGAATTGCCAATATCAGTCAAATTCAACTTTTACAACCTTTTCTAACTATTTTGGCATCGGCTTTATTACTTGGTGAAACTTTGACGTTGACGACAATTGCCTTTGCTGGGGGAGTAATTGTCTGCGTATTTTTGGGCAAACGCCTGACTATACAAAGTTAAATAACGTGAGTTTGCGTGGAAGCTGAATGCCTTACTATACAAACAACTCAAAAACCACTTTTTCTATACTAGTTTGTAGATTTAGAAGATTGAAAAGTCTCTTAAAAGCTAATAGCTATCCTAACAAATCAATTCTGTTAACCCGAACTGGCGTTAAATAAGGACAACATGATCAAGCATGGAATAATAAGCTAAATACGAAGCTAATAACAAATACAGTTGTTGGTCTAAAAGTTACGTTATCTTAGTAAGTGAGCCAAAAATAATTATTAAGAGTAGCTATGAAAAGACTAATGCTGCTGTGCCTGTTTATTTTAGGATTGGGCTTTGCTCTATTCAACTTTAAAGGACTGGCACAACAAGGAGAATTTGACTCTATTATTTTAGATTTTAAAGAAGAAGTACCGATCGCCACGATTAGCGAAGAAATAAAACAGCTATCGAGCAAATATAACCAACAGGTTCACCTAAATAGTATTTTTTCGATTAGCGATCGCGTATATATAGTAGAAGGGGATAAAAAAACTCTCAAAGAGTTAAGGCGATCGCCTTTAAAAGAAGATACTGAATATATAGAAGCAAACTATTTATATCACGCTTTAGAAGTTCCTAACGATCCTGAATATAGCAAACAGTGGAATTTCCGCAATATTAATGTTGAAAAAGCTTGGGATGAAACTAAAGGAGAAGGAATTACCGTTGCCGTAATTGACACGGGCGTAAGCAAAGTACCCGATCTTAAACTAACCAAGTTTGTTAAGGGCTACGACTTTGTTAATGATAAAGACGATGCGGGTGACGACCAAGGACATGGTACTCATGTAGCAGGTACAATCGCCCAATCTACCAACAATGGTTATGGAGTGGCAGGAATCGCCTACAAAGCCAATATAATGCCCCTCAAGGTGCTTGCAGCCAGTGGTGGCGGTACAATCGCCGATATTGCCGAGTCGATTAAATTTGCTGCCGATAACGGCGCAGATGTGATCAATATGAGTTTGGGTGGTGGCGGTGCTAGCAGCATGATGGAAGAAGCGATTAAATATGCCCACGACAAAGGAGTAGTAATTATTGCTGCTGCGGGGAATGAAAATCGCAACTCCTCTTCTTATCCCGCTCGTTATCCCGATGTGATTAGCGTTTCGGCGATCGATTCTGCTGGAGCAAAAGCCCCCTATTCTAATTTTGGTGCGGGTGTAGATATATCAGCCCCTGGTGGTAGCGAAGCAGGGAAAATTATTCAGAATACCGTTAATCCTCGCACTGGTGAATCTGTGTTTGCAGGTTTTCAGGGCACTAGTATGGCAGCACCCCACGTTGCAGGTGTAGCAGCCTTGGTTAGATCTACAGGTATAGATAATCCTGATGAAGTAAGAGATATCCTCAAGCAGTCTTCCCGTAAGGTTCAAGAAGATCATCTCAATCACTTCGGCTCTGGAAACCTAGACGCGGGTGCAGCAGTAGAATTAGCTCTCAAAGGCAAGATTACCTTCAATGATTTCTTCCGTTGGTTACGCAAATCTGGTTATCTCAACCTTGGCTTTTGGATCGATGGTGGAGCAGTAGCATTGTTACCCAAACTAGGCATGGTATTAGGCTCTTATCTCTTAGCTTGGTTTTTACGCAATTACTTACCAATGATGACTCTTGGTTTAAACGGCGGTTTAATTTTTGGTAGCTCAGGATTGTTTTTCCTTCAAGGATTATACTGGTTTGATTTACCACAATGGCCAATGCGTCTGGCTGGTAGCTCTATTCCTGAATTGGGTAGTGTTGTCTTAGGCAATAGCAGCCTCAATCCATTGTTTGCCAGCGTCTTAATTCCTTTTGGCTTGATTATTTTGTTGATGGGCAATCCTAGCCTAAAATGGTTTGCGATTGGCTCTAGCATTGGAGTAGCTGCCTGTTTGGGCATCACCGCATTTACCGATCCTAATGTATGGCTGTTGGGAACAGGTACATTTGCCCAAGGTTATTTATTAGTTAATGCTTTTCTATGTCTTGGTTTGGCATTTTTAGCTAGCCAAAAAGAAATGCTCCAAACTTAAAAAGCCCTAGAGGATGCTGAGTCAGATAAGACTGCAAGTAGCTCTCTAGAACAGATAGCAAGTACACAAACAATCAATTACTGAGTTCTAAATTGTTAAGATAATTTGGGACTCAGTTTTTTAATGGGGTAAGAAACATGAAAGTGATCGGCAAAATGGAAATGAAGGGTTTTGGTTTTGGGGTTTGGGCATTAGTCATGGATGATGGTACAACCTACGAGCTAAAAAATTACCCTCCAGAATTGGAAGAGGAAGGTATCAAGGTAGAAGTAGAAGGCAAGATTCGTGATGATGTAATGACCATGGCAATGATCGGCAAGGTGTTAGAAGTTGAGTCTTTTAAGAAGCTTTAAATACGCCTAGTGTGAATTAAAATGATGTACGGAATAGCTTCTAAATTAAGCAATCACGTAAATCAAAGTAGAAATGATTATCTTATTGAATAGCTTTGAAAGCTAAAGGCTAAAGGCTGCACGCAGCTTTGCTGCGAAGTCGTCACTAGACGACACGAACGCTTTAAAAAAGCGTTCTGCCCCCATTGGGGGCGATTAATTCCATTAATCGTTGGGCGTACGCCCTGCGCTACGAACTAACAACCTCTCAACGAAGCTAATTCACATTAAGCGTAATTTACCAATAGTTTTGCCTGATTCTAATTTGTAATAAGCGATCGCCATGGTTACTTTATGGGAAAACATCGTAAATGAAATTAAACTAACAGGTGATCGAGTCTAAATCGAAATTCAAGATCTCGATCCAAACCCTTGCACCACAGGATAATGGCTTGTCTGGATTGTAAATTATCTTACAGGGTACTGGGATCTCTAATTCATGTACATAACGCTTCTGTTTCCCCTTGACTGCGATCGCTGGCTTTCTTTCTTGTTTATTCTTCTTGATATTTTGCCTAATTATGTTGCTATTAATGTTAATAGTTGTTTTTTGGAGCTTTTTGGTGGTCTTCCATGTACCTTTCTGTCCTCGCTTGGTTTGCTCAATAAAGGGTATGCCATTGTAAAGAGGAATAAGCCAGAATTTTCCCGCCTTATAAGCTCCTCTAACTCTTCCTTTTTGCAACAATTGTCTGAAGGTGCGCGTTCCGCACGAGCAAAGCTCGAAGTCGCGCCTAGCGACGCTCTGAGCCGATAGGCTCTGCCGCCTGACGGCGAACAGGGCTTCGCCCAAACGTCTGCAAAGCAGACTTGAGACGCTTTGCGTCTGTGGGTCGCACCTTATCCTGCTAGAAGATATTTTTAGAAGAGATGCTGCTTGAGTAGTATTTACATACATAATTAATTGAGTATCGTGATGCCGATAGATTTGTTTGTACTAAAGTTTTAGACTTTCAATAACAAGCTAATTGAATTGATTTAATTTTAAAATTTTTTCTTGGTTTACATTTTAAACAACTTTGGGGTAGGAGAATGATTACTGAGAAAAAGCGTTTAAAGCGATCGCCTTAACGGAAATATGCACAATAATCATCAAGCCCGTGGCATATTATGATTGGCTGAAAATCTTGTGTAAGAATTTTAAAGCGATCGCATAAGCAGGCTTTACTCCTACTTTTCCCAGACTGCCAGAAGCCAGGGTACTGCCTGTCATTAAAGGATTATCAGAGGCGTAGTAGGCATAACGCAAACTAATATCCTCAGCAATACTTTTGCGTATTTTGGCTGCTGCCTGAATTGCTTTTTGTAAATGCGCTCCTTCCATCTCTAAACCAATTACATTCCAAGAAGAAATTTTAAAGTATTCTAAAACATCGGAATTTTGCAGCGAAGTACCTAATACGGTTAACAAAACACCTTCATGAACAGCGATTTCTAGATCTGGAAAATCTTCTTTAGTCATTTCATTCTTAAAAGGATAATTATCGGCTGTACCTTCAAATACATGAGCATTAGGCAGTAATAAATCACCTTTATTGCCTACCAAAGTTCCTGCTTTACCAGTTACGGAGATTGAATGGAGATTGAGCTTACTTGATTTCTCTTTATACGGTTTGAGCAGTTCATCAAACAGTTCAAATGCCTGCTCTCCAAAAGCATAGTCCATTACCAAGATGACTGGTTTTTCAGCTTCTACCCATGGTTGATTTAACTTTAATTCCGATGAAAGTAAGTCGAAAGGAAGCAGCGAAGTATCA
>CAKZYI010000766.1 GCA_937884735.1 uncultured Pleurocapsa sp. | reverse complement strand
GAAAGTAGTCAAAACTCCTCGCTCTGTATATCGTGCTGTGGCAGGTACTCAATCAGTTAAACCCACTCAAAAAACCCCCGTTGATAATTTTTATCTCGCAGGCAGCTATACTAAGCAAGAATACTTGGGAAGTATGGAAGGTGCAGTGCTTTCTGGTAAACTAGCAGCCAAAGCGATCGCGCAAGATTATCCAACTAGCAATAAAGTTGACAAAGAAATGACCGCCGTTGGTGTTTAATATTATTTTGTCTGTTGTTTGTCACCAGTAGTCAATTGGATGAGACAATGCTAATTAGCTTGGGCAAGCACAGGCACAATAATTCCTTTATTATCTGCCCTAAACAAGACAGTACCCCCGTTTGCTTCTGAATGTTGCAATTACCAAAATCAAAAACGAAAAAGAATTTAGTCTCAGTAGACGAGGCTTACGAACTCTGTCGCCAAATTACGGCAGAATACGCTAAAACTTTTTATCTCGGCACTTTGTTGATGCCGAAAGAAAAGAGCAAGGCAATTTGGGCAATCTACGCCTGGTGTCGTCTTACTGATGAATTAGTAGATGGTGAAAAAGCCAAATACACCACCAAAGAAACCCTAGCCGAATGGGAACAGCAGTTAGAGTCAATTTTTGCAGGGTATCCTCTAGATGATACCGATGTAGCTTTAGTAGATACTATCCAACGCTATCCAATGGGTATTCAACCTTTTAGGGATATGATTGCTGGGCAGCAAATGGATTTGGTGCAAAATCGCTATCAAACCTTTGAAGAGCTGGAGCTTTATTGTTATCGCGTAGCTGGTACGGTTGGGCTAATGTCTAATGCCGTATTGGGTATTGGAGCAGATCCAAATGGTGTTCCCTGGGAAAAGGATAAACCAATCTACGTTCCTACTAAAGAAGCTATCTCATTAGGTTTGGCAATGCAGCTTACCAATATCTTGCGAGATGTGGGAGAAGATATTCAACGCGATCGCATTTATCTTCCTTTGGACGATCTCCACGCCTTCAACTATACCGAAGCCGACTTAATTGCTGGGGTAGTTGACGATCGCTGGAAAGCTATTATGAAGTTTCAAATCAAACGTGCAAGAGGATACTACAGACAGGCAGAAGAAGGTATTCGCTATCTAATTCGCGACTCTAGATTACACGTTTGGGCATCTTTGATGCTCTATCAAGGCATTCTTAGTGAAATTGAGGCAAATAACTATGATGTCTTTACTAAAAGAGCATTTGTGGCTAAACACAAAAAAACTCTATCTCTTCCTATAGCCTGGTTAAGAGCGCAGGTTTTATAGTGATCGCTAATGTTTAATAGTTATTAGACAAAACTACTCTCTTTTAAAGGATACAACTTTTGTTATATAAGCATTTCACGTTAAGCTGGAATAATAAATTTATTATTAAAACAAAATTCCTTATGAAACTTCGATCTCTAGTCGTGTTGCTCTGCGCCAGTTTGATATGGCTAGGTAGTTTTGTTGTTACTCCACCTGCCGAGGCAATGACATCGATTAAACTCAGCAACCTTTCCTATGAGCCTTGTGTGGGAGATGATGCCAAAGGGAGCGTTGGCAGCGGGGATCTTAGGTCAGCAAACTGCTTTACCATTAAAGGAAAAGCCAAGAACATCTCAGGTAAAACTGTAGTCGATGCTGATGTTTTTGGGCGTATTTATGATGCCAATGATAACGATACTTTTGAAAATAGGGGTCGTATTGGCACGATAGAAGAGATTCCCCCTGGAACAAGCGATTTTTCGATTCAAATAAGCGTTCCTGCAAACCAGCCAACACCTTTAAAACTAAAGAATTTTAAAGCATCTGGATTTGCAGGAAAAGTTCGTCCTTACTATTATGACGATTTTGAATATGACAATTGAGTTTAAAACCCCATTGCATAAGAGCTGTTACTGAGTGCAAAAGCTAATTGGCTGACGCTGCTTTGAACAAACTGCAATAAGAATAGTGCCAAGATCGCTGAAATATCAATGCCTCCCAAAGGTGGAATAATTGAGCGAAAAATATTTAGGTAAGGGTCGGTGATGGGACTTAAGTAAGAGATAACTGTACCTGCCCATTCCGCAGTTTGAAACCAAGACAGCAAAATTCTAACAATTAACAATACCCAGTAAATTTGTAAAAAGCTTTCTAAGCTTTTAGCAATTAAAGCCATAAATTTTATAAACTCCGAAGTTAAACAATTATCAGCAAGAGTGTTCTTTTATATCTTCACCTATTCTAAACTGAGATTCCCCATAAAAGAGATAGAGATTTTAGAAGTTAACGAAAGATGTATATTTGCTGTGGTATTTTGATCAATCAAGGCTTCCTTATTAATTTGATCATAAATAGCTAGTAGCAAACACTAATTGTTGTTATTCATGGGTTTAATCGAGTCATCTAATTCACATTGCTACGCAAAATATCATAAGGTAATTAGTGCGTATCTTTTGAAGTTAAAGCAATAGTATGAGTCGTCTAGCCCTTTTAAGCGTTTCCGATAAAACTGGTATCCTTGAACTAGCTCGCCAATTGGTAGAAAAATTCCAGTTTGAAATTATTAGTAGCGGTGGTACAGCCAAAACTTTACAAGATGCTGGTATTGCCGTGACTAAAGTTAGCGAATATACAGGATCTCCTGAAATATTAGGAGGGCGAGTTAAAACGTTGCATCCCCGCATTCATGGAGGAATTTTAGCCCGTCAAGATTTGACAGAGGACATAGCAGATTTGGAAGCCAATAATATTCGTCCTCTAAATTTGGTTGTGGTAAATCTTTATCCATTTGAGCAGACTATTGCCCAACCTAACGTCACCATACCAGAAGCGATCGAAAAAATTGATATTGGTGGCCCGACTATGATTCGCGCAGCAGCCAAGAATTTTAAGTACTTGACTGTTTTGTGTAGCCCAAGTCAGTATGATTGATACCTGGCAGAGTGTGAGAAGTCTAATGGGGAAGTATCTTTTGAATTTCGTCAAAAGATGGCTGGGGCTGCTTTTGCCCATACCAATGGTTACGATCACGCTATTTCTGCTTACTTTGCTAGTCTCGAACAGTCTGAGGATTTGGGCAATGAACATAGCATTGTAGGGAGCAAAGTTCAATCTTTGCGTTATGGTGAGAATCCTCATCAACCCGCAGCCTGGTATCAAACTGGTACGGTAGCATCAGGGTGGGCATCTGCAATTAAATTGCAGGGAAAAGAATTGAGCTACAATAATTTAGTTGATTTAGAAGCAGCTAGACGAATTATTACTGAATTTGATGCCAAAGAACCCGCAGCAGCAGTTTTGAAACACACTAATCCCTGTGGTGCAGCAGTGGCTAGTACTTTGGCAGAGGCTTATGAAAAAGCTTTCAATGCAGATAATATATCGGCGTTTGGCGGTATTGTGGCACTAAATCAGCCTATTGATGCTCAAACAGCGAAAGCTTTGACCAAGACATTTTTAGAGTGCGTTGTTGCACCTGGTTGCGATGATGCAGCCAAAGAAATATTGCAGGCTAAATCCAAGTTAAGAATATTAGTGTTGCCAGATTTAATTACAGGGCAACCAGAAACAATAAAAGCGATCGCAGGAGGGTTTTTGATTCAAAAAAGCGATGATAAAGTCGAAGATCCTGATGATTGGCAAATTGTCACGGAGAAAAAACCTACCCCCGAACAAATTGCGGAAATGCTATTTGCTCAAAAGCTCGTTAAGCATGTTAAATCTAATGCTATTTAAGTAAGCCGCGATCGCACTACTTTGGGCATTGGTGCAGGACAAAT
>CAKZYI010000765.1 GCA_937884735.1 uncultured Pleurocapsa sp. | reverse complement strand
TGAAAATTTAAACTTTCTTTTTGATTAAGCAGTAATTTAAGGTATTCAATACTATGGCTATCTTCTGCTTGTGGAAAATATTTATTGTCCTGGTAACAAATCAGTTGTTGTTGCAGATTTTGCAGTTCTGGGATATTGAGCTTATTTCCCAAATCTATTAACTGTTCCCATAACTGCGATGCTTCTGTCACAGTCGGCTTTAGTACTTGGTTGGTGATGTTTAGATGAAGAAAAGCATAAAGAGTAATACTAGGACTAAGCAGTCCCAAATTCTGGGTTATTTCGTTCATGATTTGGGGATATTTCACCGATAATCTTAGGTGTATATTATCGATATTTCGTCATCACTGACCGATTGCACAAAATGCCGCCCAGTAGAAAGGTGATTGAAAGGGTTTAGCCTCATCTTTCAACTTGTACAGACGACGACGCAGATTCATTCTAAGGCTTGGATCTAATAATAACTGGCTTTCTTCAATCCATGTTTCTACATCTACCTTAGTCAAATTCTTTAACCAAAATTGAGCTTGATTAAGCGCCAAAACCACAGTCAAACCTTTTCGTAGATTTTGATAAAATCGAATCATCAAAAATGCTGTAGATAAATCATTGACAGTCCACAGGGAACTGACAACACTAGAAGCACCTGCATAAAGGAAACCACTAGGTAAGCCAATATATTCATCGCTGGTATTGCGAAAATCAATCAATCCCGTTTCGCAAGCAGATAAAGTGACAAGACGACATTGTTCTAGATTTAAAGTGAAAATGCTATCTAAAGTCAAACACTTATTGAGGTCAAGTATGCCACCATTTTGCAAACTGAGATAATTTTCGGCATCAAGTTGTGTAGATGCAGAATTTAGCTGGGAATCAGCTAGAAGGAGGGCAGATTTGCGTGGCTGTGTTGCGTTAAAGTAGCCGTGACAGCTAAAGTGGGCGCAATGAACAGCAGTCAGGGAAGTATTATCAATGGCTTCTTTAGTTGCTATTTTCTGTTTGAGAAGATTATTGGTGTTGAAATAAGTTTGGATGGTTTTGACTTCAATATCAGTATAAGTGAGGTCGCCTGTGGGATTTTGGACAGCAAATAGGTGAGAAAATTCGGGGCGTTGTCGAGTTTGAGCGAGTTGCAAAAGTTGACAGCTAGGAGCATAGCTGACTCCTTGAGGAAATCTATCAAAAAGGTTGGAGTCTTCTGCGAGGGGCAAAGCATGAAGTGGTAGCAAATGCAAGTAGCAATGGGGAATTAAAATTAAATGGTCGTACTCTGTAGGAATTTGCTCAATAATTTTATCAATATGCAAAATTTTCGCTAGCAGATTTAATCGGGTAGATAGGCGGCGCTGCCAGTAAGATTTATTATTACTGTAAGCTTCTAAATAGCTGTTTGCCCACTTGGCTAATTTGTGCAGATTTATTAAATCGGGCGATAAAATAATTGGTTGTTGGGTTTGCTTAGTAATAATAAAGACGAGTAGCTTATCATTTGCAATGTAAAATTCAACAATTGCGGTGCCATGGGAGAGAGTTGACCGAAATGGGTCAAACTGAAAACCTGAACCAACAGGTAGGTATCTATCTTGCAATTCGTTGCGCTGCTGTCGTAGGTGTTGGAGATGTTGGGCTAGTGCTGTTGGATCTTCTGCTGTAGCATTTTGGAGTTCATACTGACCGCTGGCGATTTCGTCTCGAAGTCGATCTAGTTGAGCTACAATTTCTGGAGGGAAAATAGTATGGCGATCTTTGGTGAGGATAAGCTCAACTAAGTTGCGATTTTTACTGCGCTCAACATATTCAATCGCTCGATCAAAGTATTCTAATTCTAAGCAGACTTCAACCATAGATTGATAAAGCGTATTCCATTCTTCAGCTAACTTCTGTTTTACCGTATCGTCAGAGATTATCTCACCCCGTAGAGATTCTACAGTATCAATAGCAGAGGAAAATGCATTATGGGCGTTGTGAACTTCCCCTTTTAAATTATAAGCAAGTCCCATTATAAAGATAGTTTCTGTGTACTTTCTAGGAAAAGAAGCACGAGTACGAACCTGCAAAGCATTTTGAAGACAAATCATTACTTGTTCAAAATTTTTTGCCTGATTTGCAAGAATCCGCTCAAAATATGCAGAACCTAGATTATGTTGTGTCGTTGCCCATTCTTCTGGAAAAAACTCTCGAGTGCGAATCTGTAAAGCATTGAGAAAGCAGGTGATTGCTTTCTCAATTTCTCCAGTTTGCAGATAAGAACCTGCCAAGTTATTTTGAAGTATTGCCCAGTCTTGAGGAAAAGCATCACGACTACAGAATTGCAGCGCATTATCATAACAATTTATTGACCGTTCTAAATAATCTAATCGGTTATATTTAGAATAATCACTATAAGTTGTTGCCAGGTTATTTTGAAGAATTAACCATTTTTCAGGTAAATCTTCAAAAGTATAAACTTCTAAAGCATTCTCCAAGCAGTTAATTGCTCGCTCAAGGTTTTTAGAACACAGACCATTGATGCGATTTTTCCAAGCTCCTGCCAAGTTATTGTTAACATCTGCCCACTCTTTTGGAAATGCGTTGCGAGTGTAAATTTGGCAAGAATCGGTTAAGCATATGATTGCTCGATCTATATTTTCAGATGGATCTCCATAGATACGTTTGATGTAAGCACTTGCTAAATTAGTTTGAGTCATAGCCCATTGTTCTCGAAGGGTTTCGCGATTACAAACATTCAAAGTTTTTATTAAATAACTAATCGCTTTTTCTATGTTCTCAGCACGTTTTCCATAGATACGTTCGCCGTAGGCAACGGCTAAAGTATTCTGAGCGATTATATACTTAACAGGAAAAGCTTGATAGTTGTAGACGTACAAAGCATTTTCTAAGCTACGAATAGATATTTCTATATTGTCAGATTTTTTTCCATAAATACGTTGTATATAAATACAACTAAGATTCATCTGGAGTGCCGCCCATAGGCTTGGAAAGGCTTCAGAAGATATCATTTGAAGGGCAGTTTCATAACCAGCAATACCAATTTCTAGGTTACTGGCTCTCTCCCCTAATTGAAATGCAGCAACCAAGTTACTGAAATGCATAATTAATGTAGCTATTCCTTCAGGGTTTGAAGAGCCTGTGCAATTGTGTATCCTTTGGGCAAACTCTTGATTCAGAAGATACTGATGTTTGCGAAAAAAAGGATACACAACAGAAGGTTCACAATCACTTTTTTGAATTAAAGTTAAACTTTTAGCAAAAAAATTAGCATAATCTTCTGGTGTTGCTGTTAGAGATTCTTTATTTAATAAAGCTGAAATTTTAGCAGCAATATAACGCAAAAAAGTAGCATTTTTATTTCCATTTTGTGCATAAACCTCCGCAACTTCTTCTACAGCTTCTACCAAACCGTTATCAATCAGATCAGAATTTGCATTTAGTATTTCTTCGTATTTTCCCCTTGGTGAACTTAAAAGTTTCTCAATCAGTTCTCGATAGAGATTAATTCGCTTTGACGCTTCATTAAAGGCATTACTAATTGTTTGAGATAATTCTTGCAAAAAAATAACAGCTTCTCGCTCTCCATCAGCTTCTTTTTGAGCAGCTACTTGTTGAATTATTGGAATTAAATCTAAATTGATTAGTTCTTGATTGGCTTTCAGGATTGCCCCTATTTCCCTCTTAGGACAGTTCAGTAGCGTTTGAATCATATTTATATATGCTTCTTGGTGTTGTTCATTCTTAATCATTGCACCACTGTACAAAATGCTGCACAATAAAAAGGTGAT
>CAKZYI010000764.1 GCA_937884735.1 uncultured Pleurocapsa sp. | reverse complement strand
CAAGAGCGTCTTTCCCGCCTAGTTGCTGAAGCTGTGCAGGAAATTCTAGATCCCCAAGGTGTTGCTGTGGTCATGGAAGCAACTCACATGTGTATGTCTATGCGTGGAGTTCAAAAACCTGGTTCCTGGACTGTTACTAGTGCGATGATTGGTTCTTTTCAAGAAGAGCAGAAAACTCGCGAAGAATTCTTGAATCTAATTCGTCATCAGCCTAATTTTTAATTTAGTCTTTAATTAAAAATAGCTTTAAAGCGATCGTTTTAATGGAAAAGCGATCGCTTTTTAATACTTTAAGCTAGATGCGGTTTAAGTTATTTTTTAAAGTTAAAGCAGTATATTCAAGATGAAGCTAATCAAAAATATTGCCTATAGAAGTATCAATTTAGAAGGCGAAGTGTTTTTTCCCTTATTTGAACGCTATATAAGATTTTCTACCCACAATTATGAGGGCAATGCAGATTTAGATTTAACATATGTCAATCAGTGCGCTGCTTACCTAAATTCTTTGTCAGACGACCTCATAAATCGGCTATGTCAGGGTTCGATTATGTATTGCAATTACTACTTAGATGAATATTTGGGAGAAGACCAAAAAGAGTTTATTAACTGTCGCGATGTGTTGTCCTTAATTACTCCTTTGAATTTGAGTATCCCCAAAATGAAGCGTAATGAACCAATAGTTCATTTAGAACTAGATTGTGAGTGGGAACCAGAACACGGTATGGAATGGATTGTTAGAGGCGATCGTGTTCTTTATATTGGTTCTTTTGAATCAGAAGATCCTTGGGATGAATTTCCTGAGAGGGAACGTTACATTAATGGTGGCAAATTTGAAAACTTTGCCTGTTGATAGAATATTCATAACCATCCAAACTAATAACTATCCAAAAGTTTTTCACCCCAGACATTTAGATTGCCTGAGTGAGAAAGATAGTTCATACCTCACAACAGAGAAAGAAATTTAAATTAATGACCATACAAAAACAACGTCATGGTTGCCTGACAGCCTGGCTTATTTTAATGATTGTTGCTAATTCTATATCAGCACTAATTTATCTGTTCAATAGTGCAGCAATCAAACAAGCTGTGCCCAACTATCCTGATTGGACATTTTTTGTGCTCATTATCATTTCTATCTTTAATCTTATTTGTGCGATCGCTCTTTGGAAGTGGCAAAAATGGGGTTTTTGGGGGTTTTTAGGTTCTAGCGTGGCAGCTTTTATAATTAATTTATCAATTGGTTTGGGTTTTGGAACTTCCGTATCTGGATTGATAGGTATTGCTATTCTTTACGCTTTGCTTAACATCGGCGAAAACAAAGGCTGGTCACAGCTTAAGTAATTCCTAAGAAACAAGTAAAGGCTTTCTGCTTTATCTGGCATTTTGCAGTTAATTTGTCCCCAAAAATGATTAAATGAATTACTAAAGTTATGTTTCATGATAAAAGCGATCGCTATAACGAGAAAGCGATCGCTTTTTAATAATTCGATATGGTATTTTTGCAACCAGCAAATTAAAGCTATTTACTAGCTACTAATATTTTCACTTTCAAACAATACTTTTGTTTCCGATTTACCTGCTTGTTTTAATGTTCTAGTTATCTGAAATCCTATTAAAGAAGCTGCTACAGCTTGACCTAGTATTGCCAACATTACAGCGGATATAGCCGCATATTCTGTACCAACAGTGGGAAGAAAACTAAATAGCCACTATTCAGGTGCTTTATAAGGAGAAAAATCAGCAACCCCCAAACATACAGGCGGTACAACAATCATGCCTCTAACGCTACTTCCCGCCCACACTGATCGTTTGCGAGTTTTAAGAGTTAATACTAACTGAGCAACTAAAGCATAGAGTAGAATACTCAATCCACTTAAGATAAATCCCCAGAAAATATAGCGATCTTTTTCTCTGAGGAAGAGAAATATAGAAGGGGTGATGTATGTAATTGCGATCGCCATATTAATTGCGATCGCTACGCTAGAAGGACTATTTTCACCAAATACCAATTCTTTCCAGAGAATATTACCATCTTTGTTGTTTTGATGACGATACCGCGCCCAATCGTACAAAGCTTGACGATGGGGACTCAAAGCAGCGATGAGAGCTAATCCCAATATACACAAGCACATTTGTAAAAAGATAAAATTATCTGTTGCGGAGGAGTAGGACTGATAGTTTTGTAGGGTAAAACCTAGGGCAAAGACAGATAGCCAGCCTGTGATCCAATAGCTTTGGGTTTTGCTAACTAGGGTGTTAGTCGGATTGTGGAAGCGACGTTTCAAAACTGACCAACACCAATATGTCCACAAACTAAAGTTGAATAAGATAAAGCCAATGCCAAAACTAGCCTTTGCCCATAAAGCTTGTCCGTAGAATAATAATTCTCCTAGGTTATCTGCGGAAACAAAATCAATTTTATTGAGGGGTAAATAAGTAGCTTCAATTAAATAAGAAAGGACAATACCAGGATTTAATAACAGTATCCAATCCCAAAGAGTATTACTAATCAAGTGATTGTGGTGAAATGTAGCTGTAGTCAACAAAAGTAGCAGCGCACCCATTGCTCCGCTAACTAACCAGGGTTTGAAACCCGATAGACCAAAATTCATCAAACTCCAAAGCATAGCAAAGCTGTAGAAAAAAGCACAGCTAGCAACTATTACGATATCAAAACCCAGGATCAAGGCTAGAGGAATGTGCGCTCCCAAACCAGCCATAAGATGTAGAGGAGATAGAAGGAATACGGCAATATAAAGCAGTATTGGTACGCCCAAAATCTTGCCGAGCAAAACACTACCAGCAGACTGAGGCGTTAGACGAATAAAGTTCAGCGTACCTCTGTTGTCTTCTTTGACCGTATCGGCAATCAACATATACACACCGACTATCAGCAGGGAAAAAATACTAACAATACTCAAAGCTATAAACAAATCTAGCCACAGTAGTTGCCAATTGATCACCCAATTACCCAGCATATCTTTGGTATAGGCTATATGATTGCCAGAGCCACTACCCATGGCATAAGGCCCGTATTGAGCTTTTAATAGTCCTTGAGGGTCTGGGTTAGGTAAGTCACTTAACAAAGAAATCCCAATTACAAACTGGGTAATCACAGAAATAGCTGCGGCTATGACTACGTTTCTTGTCTTCAGTTTGCCTTTAATCTCTCGAAATAGTTGAGGATTTAAGTCCAAAAACTTTTCCCACAAAGAACTTGAGCGTTGAAACACTTGAATATTTTTCATGGTTCTAAATTTATATAATTCACCGAAAATTTGGTTATATTCGCGCTATGTAATCGGTTTAAGAAGCTTGTTGATGTCCTAATTTTAAAAATATAGTTTCCAGGTCTTCTTGAGTACAGTGAAATTCTGTAAGGGGAATATCAGCGAGAACAAGCGATCGCAACAGATCGGCACAGTCTTGTTTTTCCCCTGTAAAATTGACTTTAAGAAGACCGCTTTCGGGTATCATCTCCCAGGTTTCTACAAAAGAATTTTGTCTGAGTGCTTGTTGCAATATCTCCATCTTACCCAAAGTGCCAAGAATAATTTGTTGACGAGATAATCTTTGATAAAGTTCGGGCAAAGAAGCACTTTCAACTAAAAAGCCCAATTCCATTATGCCCACTGAAGTACAAAGCTCGGCTAGGTCGCTTAAAACATGGGAAGAAATTAAAATTGTCATTCCCGCTTCTTGTAAAACTTTAATTATTTGTCGAAATTGCTGTCTTGCTAAAGGATCTAATCCCGATACGGGTTCGTCTAAAAGTAATAATATTGGTTCGTGAATAATAGTGCGAGCTAAACTAAGACGCTGCTTCATTCCTCGCGAAAGAGTGGAAATAATGCTTTTGCGCTTATTTTCTAATTGAACTAGTTCTAATACTTCCATCAAGCGACGACGACGAAAAGATGGTTTTAAATTATACAGGCGAGCAAAATACTCTAAATAGTCCCAAACAGTCAGATCGTCATAAAGAGGAAAGTCATCAGGTAAATAGCCCAAACGCTTCTTTTGCACTGGATTGGAATCGTCTCTTAATAAGCGATCGCCATTGATGTAAATTTCTCCTTTGGTGGGTGCTTCTGCAGCGGCTAACATCCTAATTAAAGTAGTTTTTCCTGCACCATTAGGACCGATTAAACCATAAACTTCGCCGCTTTTGATTTTCAAGTCAATTTCATTTACCGCAATATGTCCTTCAAATCGTTTTGTTAGACCATAAGTTGCAATCGCCCAATCACTCATAATTTACGCTCTAGTTTGATTAATCTACAATTTCAAATTCTAGATTTTGTCTGGTGGCAAAGCTGTGGGTAAAATGATCGACCACATTAGTATCGCTGAGTTCTAGATTATAAAAATCCACTACTTCGGGATCGAAATATGGCCCTGCATGCCAAGTGCCAACCTCCATTTTAATAAAACAATTTCCTGGTATACGAAATACAGTCATTTGGGCAATATTTGGTTCTGATGCAGTAGAAGGAGGACACACCGCCATAAACCAATCATGCCCATTTAAGGAACCCAAACATTGAGTACACAAATTGTGACGGGTTATTTTATTAAAAACTCGACCTCGATGATGCAAGCGCATAATGTAGAAACGAGGAATACCATTTTGTAGAGCTAATACTGCATCAGTGCGATCGAATGCCTTTCCATCAGGGGAAGGAAGGATTAACTGTCCGTAGGGCTTAAAGTTGGATTGAGTAATCAAAACGGCAGATATTCGTTTACGGGCGAGTAATTTGGACATTTTTATCACAATTATCTTTTTTTGAATTGACAGTTTGTTTTTGAGACAAAAATATCTGACACGATTTAAATAGGGTTTATTATCAACTTTTATTGCAAACAATCAAATTGATTGGCAAGGTAAATACTTAGAATAGACAGTAACAAAAAATACATCTACTGAAAGAATTGATGGTATGAATATTCCTCGAACATAACTTACTTATAGCTAATTTTAATCAGTTTATCGGTATTAATTAATCATATTATGGTGATTTGTATGATGTTCTCAGCATTATTATCGACCTTAAGTGGTAAAAAGTAACTTTTTTAATACCCTAAAGTCTTCATGAATTATAAAAAAGAATATTAATAATAGATATAAAATTGTGAATACTAATATTGTGGTTATATAAATAATAATAAATGTCATCCGATAAATATAAATCTAATCAACTTATTCCTATTCTAAAATCTTTATCAAGTAAGCAGTCTACTGGATTGTTGACATTAAAAACTGAAGTAGATTCTTGGCAATACCAAAGAATATGTAATTTGATTTTACACGAGGGAAATTTTGTCTTTGGTGATGCTCAAATACCTAATAGCCATAGACTATGTAAAACTTTAGGGCATAAAATCAATCCCGATTCTATTAATGCTGCCTTGCTGGTAGTACAGCAGAGGATAGACAACAGTAAATCCCATCAAGAATGGGTAGATTTACTAGTAAAAATGAATATTTTTACTTGGCAAGATGTAAAAGCATTTATCTTAAACAGAATAATTTTGAATATCGAGATTTTTTTAGCCCATCCAGGAAACATGGAGTGGCAAACAATAGATAATTTCGATCTTTTTAGTGGAGACAGCCAGAAAGGTTTTAATTGGTCTGATATCGAACAAAAACTCAAGCAACGCCAGGAAAAATGGGCTAGTTTAATGCCTGCAATTCTTACAATGGATGTTATTCCCGTAGTTGTTGCCAAAAAGCTGCCAGAAATAAATAATTCTCAAGTCAAACAACATTTAACAAGTGTAGTAAGTGGTCAAAAAAGCTTGTTAGACATTGCAGAACAAATGGGAAAAGATCCCTATAAAATCGCCAAAACCTATTACGAATGGCAAGATAAAGGCTGGGTCTATTTTGAGAAAGAAGCAATCGATTCAAACCGCCCCATCGTCTTGTCTGTAGATGATAGTCCGATTGTTCAAGTGGCAATCAAGCGATCTCTAGAAAAAACTTGTCAGGTTATACTGACCGATGAACCAACAGAAGCTCTTGAAATACTTGATAGTAATCCAGTAAAAATTTTACTGCTGGATTTGACTATGCCCAACATCGATGGTTTAGAATTCTGT
>CAKZYI010000763.1 GCA_937884735.1 uncultured Pleurocapsa sp. | reverse complement strand
CTAATGACTAATGACTAATGGTATTTTCCTGTTTCTATAAAGAATTACTAGGCAGTGAAATAGTAAAAGTAGTACCTTTGTTTGGTTGACTAGCAGCAGTGATTATTCCTTGATGACGATGAACTATTTTGGTGCAGATAGCTAAACCCAATCCCGTACCGTTATATTTGCTTTGACCGTGGAGACGATGAAACGGAATAAATATTTTTAGCTGCTGTTCTGGTTCAAAACCAATGCCATTATCGACGATGGCTATCTGATGTCGATCGCCTTCTAGATGATATTCAATTTTAATTTGGGGTAATCGATCGCAACTATTAAACTTCAGGGCATTTTGGAGTAAATTAAGAAATAGTTGATTTAACTGTAAGCGATCGCCTTTAATTGTGGGCAAATCTCCAACTTCCAGAGTTGCTTGGGCTTGGGCAATTTCAGGTTCTAAATTATAGAGAACATCGCTTATAACTTCGTTTAAAGCTACCCTGACAAAAGGTTCGGCTTTGGTGGTAACGCGAGCATAGGTGAGTAGGCTATCAACCAAATTCTTCATGCGGAGGTTATATCCGACTATTTTAGTTAAATAATCTTTTCCTGCTTCTGCCAAAACATCACCATATTCTTCTCGTACCAAATCGATCAGTATTAGCTGTTTTCGTAAAGGGGAAGTTAAATCGTGGGAAACAACGGTAGCAAATTCGTCTAATTCTTGGTTGCTGCGTTCTAATTCGGAAACTAAAGCATTTAGTTCGGTTTCAGCACGTTTGCGTCGGTCGATATCCTGAACTTGAGAGATAAAATAGATTGGCTTGCCATCAATATCCCGAACTAGAGAGACACTAAGCAATACCCACACAACATAGCCTCTGTGATGAAAATATCGTTTCTCCATTTGGTAGCTACGTATTTCCCCTGCCAACATTTGTTGGACATTATCGAGATCGAGGTTGAGATCGTCGGGATGAGTAAGTTCTTGAAAAGTCTTACCAAGAAGTTCTGTTTCGTCGTAGCCGAGCATTTCACAAAGCGATCGATTAACCTGAAGAAGTTTACCGTCGGGAGTAACTAAAGCTTCTCCTGTAGCCGCATCTTCAAATGCACGGCGAAATTTTTCTTCGCTTTCTCTGAGTCTTATTTCAATTTCTTTTAAAGAAGTAATATCTCTTCCTACCGCCTGATATTCGCAATCTTCTCCTGTAATATCGCAAATTATACGATTATTCCACTGATTCCAACGTAATTTGCCTTTTACCCATACCCGATGCTCGATAGTCACCGTAGGATTAGTTTGATTCATCGAGCTAATCATTTGAGCAACTTGATCGCGGTCTTCATCGTAAACCAGCGGCGCAAATTCTCGATCTATTAATTCTGATTTATCAAGATCGAAGTAGCGACAGTAAGCATCGTTAACAAAAGAAATCGTAGAATCTTGACGGTAACGGCAAATTAATTCTGTTTGTTCTTCAACAATTGCCTTATATTTAGCTTTACTCTGTTTTAGGGCTTGTTCTATTTTCAATCTATCTTTAAATACGATTTGGCGATCGCGATTTAAAATAAAAGAGATTATAGCTAATTATAAACTTAGTGTAATAGTTACCAGGGTGATAAAGCGATCGCTAACACTTTTTAACCAGCCAAAATCGCCAACCCAGTCAATAAAAAGACCGCAGCCCAATAAGAATAAAACAATACTAATAGTTATTGATATTAGACGAAGCAAGTTTATCAGTTGGGATTGATACTGACCTCGCTTTTGGTTTGATTCAGAAATATCTGTCATTTGGGGATTGAGGACTGGGGATTGGTGACAAGTTAAAGGTTTACGTAGTTTGTTAAACGCTTTTGGTTTTTGGTTTTTGGTTTTTGGTTTTTGGTCTTTAGTCTTTGGTTTTTAGTCTTTGGTTTTGAGCTATTTTTAGTAATATTAGACTTTGTAGGACGAGGCGGTATCCTTATGCTTGCGGTACTCTTTAGGGTTGGGATAACTTGTCACGATTACTTATTACTCATTACTCATGCTAAAAAGTATTCCTTAGAAACAACCAATAAATTTTAGGCAAGACCAATTCACACTAGACCTCTTGCAATATTCATCTTATGATGTGGTACTTTGCTGAGATTTGTCTTATTTTAGATCTCACTAACATGTCTCGATAATAATTATGCAAGAGGTCTACTAAACATTCAATACAATTTCAGCTACCCAATCAGCTAAACCATTAAGAATTAATTTAACTCCTACTGCCAAAATAAACAAACCCAAAAGACGGCTGAGGGCTTGAATTCCCGTTTCTTTGAGTGCAATTAAAAGTAGATTGCTAAAGCGCAAGCAAAAGTATAGTAGCGCACCCACAATTAAAATAGCCGAGGCAACAGCCATCAAATTAACTATAGTTTCCCAATTCCAACCATTGCCCGCTTCTGCTGCTAATCCTAAAGTTACCGCGATCGATCC